>CAYZTN010000038.1:0-12616 GCA_964481385.1 uncultured Clostridium sp.
TTACTACGACTGGGCAGTTACAAGCCCATTACCTTTAGGTGATGGGTAGTTGACACTCATTATGTTTCCCATATTACATAGCGGGCAAAGACTATTATGCTATGGTGCTATGTTGCAGAAACAGTTCAAATACTGCAAAAAATATCTTAAGAACAGGTAAATGTACAATTAACTTTATAACTGACAAAAGAAAATATTTTAAAGAGGCAGTAAGATTAGGATATCCAGGAGAAACAACAGAAGAAAAAATGAAAGACTGCATTTTTACTTTAGTAGATGGAAAAAGTGCAAGAGAAAAACCAGACGAAAAGTTTCCTAAAGTTGTTGCAGAGGCTTTTCAAGTGTTTGAATGCACATGGGTAAAAGAACTTGACGGTGCAGAAGGTGATACGGTTAAAGAAGAATATGAGCCACCATATCATCAATTTAGCGGAATTACAAGTAAGTTCGGGGCTCATTTTATATTGAAAATAGACCATATACTTATGAAGCCAAAGTATTATAACGCAATTGTTGACGGAGTTAGTGCAACAAGTTTTCCAGCAGTTCCTGTGGATTATGGTTACAGAGATAGCAAAAACTTTTGGTATACAAGATTTAAACGTCCAATTTCTGAGCCTATTCCAGCAAATAAAGGAATAAGCTTAGATACGGTAAAATATGCGGCTTCAAGAATAGATCCTGAGGTTAAGTTTACAGATGACGCATGCATGACACTAATTAAAGTGCCTCGTGTATTCTTAAATACAGTTCTTAAAGGTTGTGTTGCGTGGGCAAAAGAAAACAATGTAACACTTATTACTGAAAAAGAAATGAAGATAATTCAAGATAAAAGAAATAAAGAAAAGAAAAAATAATATATACACGGTGTAACTTGTAAGTTATATCGTGTATTTTAGTATAAAATGTTGAAATAAGAAGAAAAATGTGATATTTTTTTAAGAGAATAATAGGGGGGATAAAATGGGAAAAGGTATTACATGGATAATTGGAATAGTAGTGACAGTACTTCTATGTGTAGGGTGCTTTTTACTTGGTAAAAGTACGACAAATGATTTGTCTTTAATAGTAGAAGACGGTATGGTTAAATACAACAATAGTGGTAAATGGGAAGAAGTGTTACCACTAGAAGAATTGCTTGCAAAAGAAGATAAAACGATGCTTGTAAAAGGAAAAGATGTTGAGTTTTCAGTTCAAGATGGATACATAGTATGGAATTATGTTGGTGAAACAAATATAAACAAACTTATATCAATAGAAGAATTAGTCGGAAAACAAGGTGCAACTGGAAAAAACGGAGTAGATGGTGTTGACGGAAAAGATGGGGAAGACGGAAAGAGTACATACATATGGGTAAAATACTTAGACACAGAACCAACTTCTGCACAAGATAGTGATTTAAAAGACGAAAGTGGTAGCTATATAGGTGTGTATTCTGGAGAAAGCTCAGGAGCGCCAACAGATATTGCAAGTTATACTTGGTCTAAAATAAAAGGAGAGAAAGGTGATACTGGAGCACAGGGTATTCAAGGCGAAAAGGGAGAGAAAGGTGATACTGGAGCACAAGGTATCCAAGGCGAAAAGGGAGAGAAAGGTGATACTGGAGCACAGGGTATTCAAGGCGAAAAAGGAGAAAAAGGTGACACTGGAGAGCAGGGTATTCAAGGCGAAAAGGGAGAGAAAGGTGATACTGGAGCACAAGGTATCCAAGGCGAAAAGGGAGAGAAAGGTGATACTGGAGCACAGGGTATTCAAGGCGAAAAAGGAGAAAAAGGTGACACTGGAGCACAGGGTATTCAAGGCGAAAAAGGAAACAAAGGCGATACAGGCGAGCAAGGTATCCAAGGCGAAAAAGGAGAGAAGGGTGATACTGGAGCACAGGGTATTCAGGGAATAAAAGGAGATAATGCTATCATAGGATATGCTATGTATTCAGGAAACTCGCGTAATGGTAGGAGTGAGCTTGAATTTTCAGAAATAAGTAAATCAAATAATTTTACGGTTAATCTGAATAATGATAAAAGTGTTTTTTATCTAAATAGTGATAGTACATATATGATAGTTATTCAAGGTCTAGCTGGATTTAATACATTAAGTGGTGATTACAATTGTGTTGCTAAATTGTATGCAGTTTATCAAAATGGAACAACAGATAATTGGTTCGACGTTTGTGAATATAGAAAGAATAAAATGAGCCATACTAATGATTTCCCGTTTAGTATTACTAGGATTGTTACTGGAGAGCCAAGCCTAACACTAGCGTTTACTTATGGTTCTGATCTTACTTTAAACGGTTTGAGTTATACAATAACAATATTTGAATTAGCAGTTTAAAATTAATGTATTAATAATAAATGTTAGCGCTTTAGAAAAGTTCATTAGTAGTATTTAATGTTCAAGATGGAATAGAAACAATAATAAACTTTAATAAACATGGGTATAGTGCAAATAGAGAAGTTGCTGTTACTCTTAATGTAAAGAATAATAATTTTTATGTAGTTAAGAACATACAAACAGAACTAATTGTACCAAGTACAATAAAATTTTCAAAAGGAAGTTTGAAACAAAAAACATTCTCATTGAATGCAGGGTGAAGAAAACTAACGGAAGTTGTACTTGAAAAATTTCAATAAACAAATAATAATGCCTCTGCAACTAATAGTCAGCAAATAATAAAATATTATGTAAAAATTAGGTATACATATTGTATATCTAATTTTTATATGATATCATACTAGTATTAAAAACCAGATAAAATAATAAGTAAAACCAAAATGTAAATAGATAAACAAGTTATTGTTTATCATTCTAGAATAAAAACTAGAATGTTATGTAATAATAAAATTGGAGGATATATAATGAAAAAAATTAAATACTACGAAGTAGAAAAAATAAACACAGTAAAAGAAATAATGGATATTGCTGTAAAGGAAGCGGGAGATAAATATGCTTTCCAGTATAAAGAGGGAAAAAGTGTAGTAAGTGTTACATATAAAGAGTTCGAGCAAGATATAATGAGCCTTGGAACTGCGTTAATGGAAAGAAATACAGATAAGTGTCATATTGCAGCAATAGGTGAAAACAGCTACAATTGGCTAACTGTATATTTAACAGCATTAGAGTCAGATGGAGTATTTGTACCAATAGATAAAGAACTTACTTTACCAGAAATAATAAATGTACTAAATAGCAGTGATACAGAAGTTTTCTTTTACTCAGCAAAGTATGAAAAGTATGTAGATGAGATAATGGAACAAGTACCAAAACTAAAACTAGTTGTGGGGTTTGGAAAAGAAAAAGACGAAAATGGAGTGCTGTCATATAAAGAGTTTATTGAGCATGGTAGAAAGCTATTTTTAGCTGGAAATAATAGTTTTGCTAAAAATGTTCACAAAGATACAGACAAATTGAAACTTTTGGTATATACTTCTGGTACGACAGACAAGCCAAAAGGAGTAATGCTTACAGAGCATAACTTAGTAAGCTCTGTATATTATGGCTTGCAAGTTTCTACTGTGTATACAAAGAGTTTATCTGTGTTGCCATACCACCATACATATGAGGCGGTTGCAGGAATACTTGTAGGACTTCACATGCATGTCACAATATGTATAAATGATAATCTTAAAAATGTATTGAAAAACTTGCAGTTATTTAAACCAGATTACATATATGTAGTACCTGCTTTTGCTGAGGTTTTCTATAAAAATATATGGAATACAGTTAAAAAGCAAGGTAAAGAAAAAGGGCTAAAAATGTTAATTTCATTAAGTAATGGTTTAAGAAAAATAGGGATAGACAAAAGGAAAGTGTTTTTCAAATCAATACATGAAGCATTTGGTGGAAATTTAAGAAAAATAGTTGTAGGTGGTGCACCAATTAGAGCAGAGCTTGGAAGTTTTTTCGATAGCATAGGTATAGCACTTGTTAATGGCTATGGAATAACAGAATGCTCACCATTAGTTAGTGCAAATATGGACGACTTTAACGACTGTGCTACGGTGGGAATTGTACTTCCTTGCTGTGAAATAAAGTTTGAAAATGTAGGAGAAGACGGCCAAGGAGAAATATGTGTAAAAGGCGATATAGTAATGAAAGGATATTACAAAGATAAAGAACGTACAGAGCGCGTATTAAAAGATGGTTGGTTTAATACAGAAGACTACGGTATGTTTAATGATAAAGGTCAACTTGTAATAACGGGAAGAAAGAAAAATGTAATAGTTTTAGACAATGGTAAAAATGTATATCCAGAAGAAATAGAAAACTACATAATGGGAATTGAGTACATTTCAGAAGTAGTAGTAAAAGGCGTAAAAAACGAAATTGGGCAAGACACTGCGTTATGTGCAGAGGTGTTTTTGAATAAAGAAAAAGTAAAGGAGCTAGATATAACTGATGAAATGAGTGCTTTAAAAGCAGATATATCAAAAGCTACAAAAGATTTGCCTACATTTAAGCATATAGGAAAAATTGAGATAAGAGAAACAGAGTTTAACAAAACAACAACGAATAAAATTAAAAGATAGGAGAATTTTCATGACAAGAACAAAACTTAAAGACAGAGTTTTACCAACATATACAAAAGGTGAAGAAATATTTAACATGGTGTCACATATAGTAGGTGGAGCACTTGGAATTGTGGCAACGGTGTTGTGTGTCATTATGGCAGCAGTACATAAAAATGTATATGGAATAGTAGGAAGTGCAATATATGGTTTTACCATGATTTTGCTTTATACAATGTCTAGTATATATCACGGACTTAAAGCAGAAAAAATGGCGAAAAAGGTATTTCAAATATTTGACCATTGTTCAATATTTATATTAATTGCTGGAACATATACACCTATTGCTTTATCTTGTATAATGCGAGTAAGCGTAAGTGATGCGTGGTGGATATTTGGTATTATTTGGGGAGCTGCAATACTTGGAGTAGTGTTAAACTCAATAGACTTAAAAAGCACAAAAAAGATATCATTAGTTGCATATCTTTTAATGGGCTGGTGTATAATAGCTAAGTTTGGAGTACTGGCTAAAGCAATGGAACTTGGTGGAATTATATTTCTAATACTTGGTGGAGTAGCGTACTCAGTTGGCGTAATATTTTATGTATTAGGCAAAAAGAAAAAGTATTTTCACTCAATATTTCATTTGTTTATTGTGTTAGGAAGTTTACTTCACTTTTTCTGTATATTGTTTTATGCGGTTTAATAATTGTCGTTTGACATTCGAACTGTCATTTGGGACGTTTCGGGATTGCTGAAAAAGTGAATTTATGGTAAACTTAAAATCTAAAAAACATTGATTTAAATGTTTAATATTTTTAAAATATCGACTTTTTCAGTGCTCCCGGACGTTTCTGTTTGACACTACATATATAATCTATTTTGATAGTGTCAAACAGAAACGTCCCAAATGACACTGCTGACTGCAACTGGCAGCTATATATTAAATGATTTTATAATTAAATTCAAATGTGTAAATTTAATGTTTGCACTGTTTTCGTTTTCTATTTCTGTTTTAAGTTGTAGTACGGCAGAAGCTGGTACTTCAACAATGTTTGTTTCCGAAAAAGCGATGTCTGGTGTATTTCCCTTAGCAAGTTCAAATCTTAAGTCATTTAGCACTTCACCAGTAGTAGAGTTGTATAGGGAAAATGCAGCTCCGTTAGTTGGAGTTACTCCAGATATTCTGCCGCAGAGCGTAATTTCACAAATCAAAGTTTTTTTAACATGTATTTCAAGATTATTTGGGAAAACGAAATCGTTATTAACACCTGGAATTGCACGCATAGTATATATTTCTACAAATCCACTTTTTGTTGTTTCACTGTAATTTGCAAATGCTACGGAAGAATATGACGCAGGACCAGCTCTACCAGTTGGACCTTGTGGCCCAGTGTCGCCTTTTATGCCTTGCGGTCCAGTATCTCCCTTAGGTCCAGTACTGCCTTTTGGTATTACAAAGTCTAAGATGTGTTCATTTCCGAATATATGTGTCAGTAACGCTTGCTTCAGTGTTTGGCTCTCCTGTTACGGTTTCACGTATTGTGATTATATCTGAAGCGCCGTCTGCACCACTTGCACCAGTTGCTCCAGTAGGACCAGCGGGTCCCGTAGCACCAGTATCGCCTTTAGGCCCTTGTGATCCTTGAGGCCCAGTTGGCCCTGTTACTACAACGGGTGGTTTTACACATGGCTTAAATATATTGCATGGGTTTCCACAAAAGTTCATAAATGTCCATCCTTTCTAAGTTTAGTTATTATATAGTATATGTAACTTTAAAATATATGTTACGAATTTTTGCTTACCTTGAAAGTAACTGTGCAAGAATCTGACGCAGCAATATCTTCTAAAGTTATACTAAGAGTATTGGTACTTGAATCAAAGGTATATTTAGAAGTATCTGCAGGTGAACCGTCTATTGTTACGCTATTCGCTACAAAAGTTACTTTGCTTGTGTCTATTTCATCTGTAATTTTAGGTTCAGTATATGGTTTTTCGGCTTGGTTATCTATTTTAATTGTGTAAGTTAAGTCTCCTTCTGCCCAAACAGTTTTATCTGCAGTTTTGGTAATAGTTAAGCCACTTACCATTGTTACAACAGACGCAACGGAAGTTATAGCGGTAGGAATACTATTGTAATTTCCAACGGCTTTGGCTGTGTTATTTAAAGTTTGTTCCATGTAAAGTCCTCCCTCTAAAAGTATTTTATGTATTCACACTTCCAAATGTTATATATTTATGTATATGTAGTTTAAATTATCTAAGCGGAATATAATATAGCGAGGTGGAGTATGCAAGTTTTAGACAAAAACAGGGTCGTTGTATTTGATAGTGCCGAACTAAAAGAAGTACTTGAAGGCGACAATGAATATACATACATATACTTTGGTAATAGTATTGTACTTAATTCACGGCATTGGTATTTCTAGCAGTAAAAGTTGTGTTACAATAGACGGAACATATAACGGGACTATGTATGAATACACAGACCAGAAAAAGCTAGACTCGAATGACGGAATATATGTTACAAGTTCAGCTACGTCTAAGGTAATAGTAAAAAACATGAATATCACAGGATATAACTATTACGGTATAATTTATGTTCCAGACGGTAGTAGTTACAAAAATGTAGAAGTAGAGTATAGCGGAATAAATTATACAGGGCCACAGTTAAGCTATAACCCAGCAGGTGTTACTAGAATTTTAGATTCAGTCATAACTATAAAAGAAAACTATGTTGCGGCAAATGAAGTTGCTGAGTGTAATAGAGTAGAGTTAGGTGGCTTTACTACTATTGTACACGAATCTACGGCAAACTCTGCATTTTGGTTTAAAAATGCTACACCTTCTTTTACAGTTTTAAGAAATGGCAAGGTGTATTTTACAAGTGCAGCACGAGAGCTTTTTTATGGTGTAAATAATTTGAGCTTTACTGTGTCTAAAGCTTCCGAGCTATATATATCGTCGGCTAATGGTTTAGCTTATGCGACATATGGCACGGGTACCAGTCTAATAGATGAAAATAGCATACTTTCTATCACTAAGACAAAATATAACGGGAGTTATGCCACGTGGTATAGTTATGGAGTAATTACAGTAAATAAACGGAGCAAAACTTAGTGTAATAAACGAATATAACAATATTACTCAGGCAAATTACAATATCTCTTTTATAGGGAAAAACAGTGGAATAGTGTTAAATAACCCAGAAAAAGTTGAGTTATATAACACGGTAGCGAGTGTTATGTATGCACAAAGCACAGCAAGCTTTAACTTTACATATGACAGATTAAACTTGTTTCAAGAGTCGGTAGATATGTTGCAAGATATAACTTATGACACATGTCCTACATTTTCATGGTACAAAGTTTGGGGTTTGTCTCAAGTTTCAGGAACATTTTCAAGTTCGAATACGTTAGTGGAATATACCAACTATACAGAAGAGGAACTACAAGCCTTACCAAGCTTAGACAATTTGAGCTTTACGGGAAAAAAGATATTGTCCATAGGTACAGTACCTTTTGCAGTAGGAGCTGTAACGGATAAAAGTGTGTCACTTTCACGGTATAACAGAAGAATATGCCTCAATACTTGTGGAGTATGAAAGTACGAGTGCAGTAGTGCTTGCAAATGAAAAGGGAGAGTTTAGTTATACATATAGCACGCCCATACCACAAGGAACGAATATATCGTTTACTTGTAAAGAGTATAACAGTGTGGTGTATTGCACTAAAAAAATACAAGTTGTGTATAGTGGCGAGTTAATAATAGAAAGTGCGACAAGTCAGTTTAATTTTGATGTCTATCCAATACGCATGAGCCCTATACTTTGTCCAAGGCAAAGGTTAGTTAAAATTACAGTAGTAGATTCAAGAGTTTTAAGTTCAGACTGGAAACTATATGCAACACTTACTTCCGAAATGCAGTCAGAAAGCGGAGAAAAGCTTGAGGGGGCGTTAGTATTTGTGGAAGGAGAAAATATACAAGAACTTACAGATACGCCAACACTTGTGTATACAGGGAAAAATAACGAGGGAAGTTTGAGTGTTACAGATATAAAATGGGAAAAAAGCGAAGGAATTCTTTTAAAAATAACGGAGCCTCTAAAAAACAATGTAAGCTATGACGCTGAGATTACATGGACTATTGAAGAGTAAATATTTGTAGCTATATTTTAAAAAAATCATATAATGAAATAGGAGGTGAGATATACAGAGAGTGTTATGGCAGATATAAATTTAAGTAATAGTGTTGATGTAACTGGCACATATGATACTGAGCAGTTATTTCTTAAATCAAACACAGTAGTAACAAAAATAGTAAATGGAATAACAGTCGTAATGACGGCAGATAAGGAGAAGTGGGCTACTGGTGAATTAACGTATAATGTAACAATAACAAATAACGCAGACAGCCCATTTGAAACACCAAAAATAGTGGATATTTTAGATCCATCTTTAATAAAGCTTGTACCTAATTCAGTTAAGGTAGATAGTGTAGATACAAATTATACTTATGATGAATCAGTTGGTAATTTAAGTATAGACCTAAATACAATAGCTGTTGGAGACAGTTCTGTGATTACCTTTCGTGTGCAGCAAAAGTAATTCAGAGTGGGAGAGCTTGGATAACACAATTTATGTGTATTCAAATGGTATATTGTATACGAGTAATACAGTTACTGTGCAAAACGACATGCAAATTATGCCTAGTGTTTGTTGTAACTGCATAAAGAGGGTATATGCATATAATAACTGTATAGAAAGAATATGTATAAGGCGTGTAAATAACAAATTGTACTACAATGTAAAGATAACTAAATTATGCCTTTTAGGCTTTAAGGTATATCGCACAAGATATGTTATAGATATATAGGGGGAGAAAATGGTAGAGATAGACAAAAATACAGTGGTGGTGTTTAGTAGTGAAGAACTTAAAAATGTGCTAGAACAAAGTGCAACATATAGCTATATTTATCTTGGGCAAGATATTACCTTAGAGGAGGGAATTGTAATAAGAGATAACAAGCCTTATGTAATAATTGACGGCACATATCTTGGCACAACATATACATATACAGTAAATAATACAGATGCAGACTTTTGTATTAAAGCAAATGTAAATAGTGCTAAAGTTACAGTAAGAAATCTTAAAGTTGTATCTTCAAATGCATATGGAATTGTGTGTTGTCCGTCAAGTTCAGACTACCAAGATGTTGTAATTGAATATTCTAATGTAAGATATAACGGAGTAGAGTTTGCATATCATCCGTATGGTAAGGTAAGGGTAATAGATTGTATAGTAACAATAGAAGAAACACTTGGAGTAACTCCAGAAGAGGCAATAGAGGGAAGATATATAGAAGTGGGTGGATACACTACCATAACAAATAATTCTGCGGATTTTGCTTTGTTTACTTACAGAAGTAATGTAACAAGGCCATCGTTTACAGCACTTCCAAATAGCAGAGTTATACTTACAAGTGAAAGTAAAGAATTTATGCAGGGAACTAATAGGCTCTTTTTTACGATATCTCATAGTGCAGATGTTGTGCTAACTACTGGCAATGGCTTTGCCTCATATACAGTTCATGGAGTGCAAAATGCTACGATAGAAAAACACGCTAGATTCACATTTATAGAGAAAAGTCATTTAAGAATTCCAATGTGGACCATATATGGCTCGCTTACAGTAGAAGAGCGGAGCTGAAGTGGCAATAATTAACACGTATACAAGTACTCCATCAGATAACTACAATTTGCATTTTAAAGGCGCTTCTTGTAAGTTTACACTAAATAACCCGAAAAGCTTTGTAATGTATACACCAAATTCAAATGTTATATATACAAATAACCCACTAGAGTATTCATTTAAAGTAGCAAGAATAAACCTTTGGACTAATTCTACAACCTTTTCTTCGGCAGGGGATATATCTAATATGCCAGATTATTCTTGGTATAAGGAAAACGGCATAGTAGATATTTCTGGTACGCTTAGTTCTACGGATACGACAGTTACCACGCATAATTTTACTGAAGAAGAATTGGGAGTATTACCTTCATTAGATAACTTTAAATTTCAAACAAAGAAGCAGTTTTCTGTTGGAGAAACTGCGATGAATATACAACCAATAAATAGCAGTAGCAGTGGTATAGCAGGCTATGTGAGCCCTTTTTCAGACGTTCTAGTGAGCTATAACGGCTGGGAGTCTATGGCAAGTACAGATGATACTGGATTTTTCACAGCTAGCACAATAACAGCTGTACAAGATGGGACTGAGGTTAAAATAACATCATGTGTACCAGCAAGCTTTATTTATACAACAAGAACAATTACTACACCATTTGAAGGAGAGCTGAGCTTAATGGATATGACGAGTAGCGTTACATTTTCTTTAGTTCCAATACCAGTTTTACCATTAGTACTTCCAAAATTAGAGCCTACCGTAATTCAGGTTGCAGATAGCAGGCTTACAAGTACGGAGTGGAAGTTATATGCAAGCATAACGGAGCAAATGACATCTCAAAATGGTTTTACTATACCAAATGCAGTTATATTTAAAAAGCTAGATGACGAAATTGTTACACTAGGGGAGACGCCAATTCTTGTGTATACTGGAAGTGGTAATCAAGGAGACGTTAGCAAAATGCATACTATTACGTGGTCTACGGAAAAAGGCGTATTGCTAAATCTAGAAAACAACGCATTAGAGGTAAATGAAGAATACCAAACAGATATACAGTGGCAAGTCGAGTAACAATAAAGCAGTGTCATTTGGGACGTTTTCAAATGACACTGCTTTATTGTAAATTGTGGGAATACAGTGTATAATTTGAATAGGTGATAAATTATGGACAAGTTGTATTTTGAAGTGCCAAGTATTAAAAGAAAACAAGAGGCGTGTGAATACATAAATGAGTTTAATGAGTATAATTCTAATATAAATGGAAGCGGAGGTTTGCACAGATATTTAGAAAACTATGAGGATTGGCTTGAAAAGTTAGAACAAGATTATGTAAGAGTTCCAAGTGAAGAAAAAGTACCTGCAAGAACATATTTTTTAGTAAGAGAGCGTGATAACAAAATTGTAGGAATGTGTAATGTGCGTTTAGTGTTAAATGAAAGACTGAAGAAATTTGCTGGGCATATAGGTTACTCTATAAGCCCAACTGAGAGACGTAAAGGGTATAATAAGATAAATTTATATCTAGCACTTAAAGTATGCGATGAACATGGCATAGAAAAAGTGTTTATGGACGCAGATTTAGATAACGTTGCGTCGAGGAAAACAATAGAAGCTTTGGGTGGGAAAAGATTTAAAGAGTATTTTAACAAAGAGAAAAAATGTGTTGTAGTAGATTACATTATAGATGTAAAAAAGGCGTTAAGAGAGCATAAAGAATATGTGGCTTAAAATGTGTATTTGAGTGATTAGAAAGTAATTTTTGAAAGCAAATCACGTACTCACTAACTATGCTCTTTTTTCTTTAATAATATTTATCTATTTTTTCTTCTTTAATATATTTTTCTTTTTTTAGTGCACTTCTGACCACTTTTCTTAAGAAGTTCTTATCACCCGACCATTCAATAAGCTCGATGAATTCATCTATATCGCACCATTTGTATTCTATACTTTCTTCATTTAATACAATATCCGTATTCTCTACAAAAGAAACATATACATATTCTGTGCAAATGTTCCCTAGTGATTTATATTTAAAAATCCAATTTAAATATATAGCCTCTTCTACGTTTAAATTTGTTTCTTCTTTTATCTCTCTTTTTACCGTTTCTTCTAAAGTTAATTCTTCCTTTTCTTTACCACCAGTTACAACATACCAAAAAGATTTATGGAATTGTGGGTCTTCTGGACTGCCTAAAAGTAGAAGCAGCTTATTTGTTTTATTGTTTACTATAAAGCTAAATATTTTGTCCATGTTTTATCTCCTAGTTCACTACTCATTAATGTCACAATGGTGTGACGATATTATCTTTTGGAGCGAATCACATACAAGTTACGAACTATGTTCTCTTTCTAAAATCATTATATATAATTTTTTATTAAATTTCAATGGGAGTATGTTAATTTTTTGAGTTTTATAGTATA
>CAYZTN010000039.1:0-11840 GCA_964481385.1 uncultured Clostridium sp.
CTGTACATGACAAAGTATCTGCAATAAACCATGCTATGCGAAGTGGTATCGAGCAAGGCATTAAACAAGGCATTGAGCAAGGGATTGAGCAAGGGAAAAAAGAAATTATCTTAAATATGCTTGCGTCAAATTTATCGCTAGAACAAATACAGCAAATTACTAAACTAAGTGAAAAAGAAATTAAAGAATTAATTAAGTAAACTAAGTTTAAAAATTTGCATATAAAAACATATATATTTTAAGAGTAGATGCTTTCTACTCTTTTAATTTAAATATATTTTACCGTTTACACAGCTTCCTTACTTTAACATATCTTTTTTATTAAGCAAAATTGTAACCAATGCAGTTATAGCAACTGTAATAATTGTTATAACATAAAAAGCAACTTTTCCGGTACCGAATGGGAATGTTATATTCATACCAAGAATTGACGCTATAAGTGTTGGAATAGATATTATTACAGTAAGAGACGTCAAAAGTTTCATTACATTGTTTAAGTTATTCGATACTACTGTTCCAAATATATCTGTCATACCATTTAATATCTCGCTATATGTCGTGGCCATCTCCATCGCTTGTCTATTTTCAATAGTTGCATCTTCTAATATATCTTCATCTTCATCATATATTTTAATTAGTTTACCTCTCTTTAGTCTTTCCATAACTGACTGGTTTGTTTTAAGTGCTGTGCTTAAAAATATCATTGACTTTTGATAATTTATTAACTTAAGCAACTGTGTGTTACTCATTGTCTTAGTTAAATTATCTTCAAACGTTTCCATATCATTACTAATAAACGTCAAATATTTTAAAAATTCAACTGCCGTTATATATAACAATTGAAAAGCTAAACGAGATTTTTTATATGTAGCTATTTCTCCTACCAAAGTTTTCTTTTTATTTAGCATATCTAAAAGCTTAAAATCTTTTGAAGATATAGTTATTATATAATCGTCTCCAACTATTAGAATACCAATAGGCATAGTTGTATAGAACTTCCCTTTTGTATTCTTGTCCGTAATTGGCATGTTTATTGATACCAATAATTGATTATCATCCGTATCAATATGTGACGTTTCTTCTTCGTCCAGAGTATATTTTAATAAAGTTTCATCTACTCCGGTATTATTAATTACGTAATTTAATTCGTCAGCAGTTGGTTTTTTTAAATCTATCCAACAACCCTTTTCAATTTTATCCAACTTAACTAAATTTTTATCTACTTCCGTATTCTTATATATAGTCATCATTTGATCTTCACCTCATTTTTTAGTGGTATTCGTGTCATGGGTGTCATTGGGGACGTTTTGGGAGCACTGAAAAAGTCGATATTTTAAAAATATTAAACATTTAAATCAATGTTTTTTAGATTTTAAGTTTACCATAAATTCACTTTTTCAGCAATCCCGGACGTTTTCAAATGACACGAACCATAATTCATATTTGTGATTTATAATTTACAGTGTCATTTGAAAACGTCCCCAATGACACTATCACACACTAATTAAAATATTAAACAAAACAACACTATTCCAATAAAACCAGGTATTCCAAGAACACCTACTATTAGTGCAGTTATCCAGTTTATAGGTAAAACAAAACCTAATATACCTGCACCATACATATTAAATAGAAATAACAAAACAATTCCTATTGCTATATTTATAACTAATCCCATTATCTTTTTTATTGGCCATGCAAGCAACTTTACTATTACTAAAACAGCAAGTATTGCCCCAGCAAAAATTAAATATTCCACATTAAACACCTCTTTATTCACTTTATAATATCTACTTTATTTTTATTCTTGAGCTATTCTTCATATTCCAGTTTGTATCCCAAAATATCTACAGTGTCACCTTCTTGCACCCCCATATTTTCCAACTCTTTTATAACACCCATGCTTTTTAATACCCTATGGAGGTACTGAAGTGACTCGAAACTTCCTACATTAACCTTTTTCATAAGTCGCTCTATCGGCTTACCTGTAACAACAAATTCGCCATCAACTTTTTCAACATAGAATGTATCATCAAGTTTTTCTGTTTCAAGAGTAATTTCTTCAAAGCTTTCCTCTTCAACTATAATACTTTCTTCTGGCAATTTTTCAAGTTCATTATACACTTTATCCACTAATTCTTCTGTGCCTTTTTGCGCTACTGCGGATATTTCAATTACTTCTACCTCCTCTTTAGCACAGAGTTCCTTTAATTCTTTAAGTCCAATATCACACTGCATAACATCTACCTTATTTGCTACTACAATTTGCTTTTTATGTGCTAATTTTTCACTAAACTTTTGAAGTTCACGATTTATAACCTGATAGTCTTCAACCGGGTTTCTTCCTTCACTTCCACTTACATCTATTACGTGTAGAAGCAATTTTGTTCTTTCTACATGGCGTAAAAACTCAATTCCAAGACCTACTCCATCACTCGCACCTTCAATAATTCCAGGAATATCTGCCATAACAAAGCTTGTTCCAGCCTTAGTTTTTACCACACCTAACATCGGCTCTAGTGTAGTAAAGTGGTAATTTGCAATCTTAGGTTTTGCTTCTGATACAACAGATATTAGTGTAGACTTTCCTACATTAGGAAAACCTATTAACCCTACATCTGCTATAAGTTTCAATTCAATGAAAAGATTTTTTTCCTCACCTTCTTCACCTTCTCTTGCAAATCTAGGTGCTTGACGTGTTGACGTGGCAAAGTGTTGATTTCCTTGACCCCCACGTCCACCACGTGCAATTAGTTCTACTTGTCCTACACGTGACATATCTGCTATAACTCGCCCTGTATCCATATTTTTTACTACTGTTCCTTGTGGCACATCTATGTAAATATCCTCTGCACTTTTTCCCGTACAGTTTCCACCCATACCATTTGCACCATTTCCAGCTTTTATTTTCTTCTTATACCTAAATTCAAGCAGCGTGTTTACAGCAGTACTTACTCTAAAGTATATACTACCACCTCTACCGCCATCACCACCATCTGGTCCACCGCTATCTATATATTTTTCTCTATGAAATGTTATGGCACCATTACCACCATTTCCTGCTTTTACATGTATTTCTACATTGTCTATAAACATAACTTTTCTCCTTTACATTATTTGTTCTTGTCCATTAACTTCTCTTGTTCTAACATCTTTTGTTTTATCGCTTAATAGCTGTTTTTTATCATACTCAGTCACTTCATGAGGAGGATATGTTTTAGACTGTAATTCAGAAAGTATAGTAATCTCTTTATCGTCTTTATTCATTGCTTCTATACTAGAATAACCGAGTTCAGCAAGTTTTTTTCTATCCTTTTCTTGTTCGCTTTCAAGTAACTTTATATCGTTTTTCTTTCCAAATATTTTATTAAAAAAGTTTTTTATTTTAGTAGAAAACTTCTTACTATTTGAATATTTTTCATATTCTTTATTTGCATATTCTTTCCTTTGTATTTTAGCGTCATAAGCTTTTTTGAAACTTTCATCATATTCGTTTTCAATATTTCCAGTTTCTAAATCTTGGAGTGGTAACCCTATATATTCTGGTGACTCTAAATTCGTTTTTTGTATATTATCATAGTTACTAAAAAAATACTTTTTAGCTACTTCTGGTTCAATCTTAGATAAATCAAATTCGTCCATATATGCTACTTTTGTTGTACCAGCTAACTCTTTATCTTTATTCTCTTTGCTATTTTCAATCATTGCTAATTTTTGAAGTTTTTTACCATCAACCATATCATATTCTAAGTTTTTTACAACTAAAGTTCTGCCATTCTCCTCAAATATATAACTTTTATCTTGCTCTTCTTCTTTAAACTGTTTGTTAACCTTTGCAAATTCTTTCTTTTTAGCTATATCCTCTTTATATTCTTGTTTTTCTGCTTTGTACTTTTTCTGTGCAGCTTTTGCTTTTTTTATTTCGGACATATATGTTTTTATTGTATATTTAAGCACTCCTTGCCTATCTTGTTTTAATTTATTCATCAGGTCTTCATTAGGTGTATATTCAAACTCCAATGGCACTTCGTTAAACTTGTATTTTCCCTCTTTATCTAAATCTAACACAAATTTTGTAAGCTTTGTATCAGTCCCATCTATATCCATTCTACCATCATAAAGGATTGCACCGTCATAAGCTCTTTTTTGAAAATTTTCTATTTCATGTTTATTTGGCTTAGTACTAACCGCATAATACTCGAAACAACCATTATATGGAGACCTTGACTTTGGAAGATTGCGTATATAATCGTCAACATTTAATGTCTTATTATCAAACATATACACTGATTCCATGTTTCTAGATTTCCCGCTATTCTCAATTTGCCTTGTAAAGTGATTTTTAACAACGCCTTTTGTTGGCAACAAAAAACCAGATTTCATTATTTGCTCTGCACTCTCTTTAGACGTAAAGTGTAAAAATCTTCTGTCTTCATCCTCAATAAATTCTTGCTTTTCTGAATCTGTTAAATCTCTTTTTTTGGCTTTCATAGCTTCTATTGTAAGTGTATCATTTAATACCTTAGCACTACCACTAAGTATAGCACACTCAGCAAGCATAACAATACCTCCTTTGTATATCAAATATTATCCAAAATAATCTATTCTCATTGTCTTTTTCACATTTGCTAAAGTTTCCTTTGTTATTTTTCTAGCTTTTATAGTTCCTTCTTCTAGTATTTTCTTAACTTCCTCTTTATGCGACTCATAATATCTTCTTTTTTCTCTTATTGGCTCTAATTTATGAATTATGTTTTTTATTAGTTCCTTTTTACAAGCAACACAACCACGAGCTCCAGCTCTGCACTCTGCACAAATTGTTTCCAAAGTATCCTCGCTAAACAATTTATGGTAATATGCCACCATACAAACATCAGGGTTGGCCTTATCGTCTTTTTTAATTTTTGCAGGATCTGTTACAGCTGACATAACTTTACGAGATATTTCTTCATCTGTATCTGCTAAATATATTGCATTTCCTAAGCTTTTTCCCATTTTTGTTCCACCGTCTAAACCTTTAATTCTAGGAATTTTACTTAAAATTGCTTCTGGTTCAGTTAAAACGGGAGCTTCATCTTTACAATAAAGCGAATTAAACTTTCTTACTATCTCACGAGTTTGCTCTATTAAAGGCAATTGGTCTTCTCCTACCGGAACACAGTCTGCATCAAACGCAGTTATATCTGCAGCTTGTGATACCGGATATCCTAAAAAGCCATATGTTACGCTCTCTCCACTATTCCCAAAAAGTTCTTTTTTCTGTGCTATCTCCGTTTTTATAGTTGGATTTCTTTGAAGTCTAGAAACAGTAACAAGATTCGAATAAAACACAGTAAGCTCAGCTATTTCAGGTACCATTGATTGTACAACAAATGTACACTTATTAGGGTCTAGTCCTGCAGATAAATTATCTATTGTTGTTTCTAATATATTTTCTCTTACTTTTTCTGGATTATTAAAGTTATCTGTTAATGCTTGCACATCTGCTACTAATATATATGTATCATATTCGTCTTGCAAACGTACTCTATTTTGAAGCGAGCCAAAATAATGACCTATATGTAGCTTACCTGTTGGTCTATCCCCAGTAAGTATTCTTTTTTTCTCCTTTTTCATATTATTTCCTCCAATTACACATGTATAATTATACTATATATTTTTGAAATTTACTAGTAAATTAAGGTCATTTTTAGCTTTATTATGCTTTTTCTTACATACATAAAACAGCAAAAATTATACTGAAACATTTTTGCATTTTCAATAAAAAGTTTCAGTATAATTTGTTTATTGTGCTAATTCATCCATTAGTAAAAAATCTTTTAACTTAATATGTTTTACTGTACTAGTCGAAAAATCTATATCATCATTCGTTATTATTATCTTTTGGTCTATATTATCTATATCCGCAAACGCAGAAAACTCACGATTATATGTCTTTTCTTCAGCAACACTATATGCCACTTGTACAAAATATTTTTTCCATCTTTATGTGCAATAAAATCTATCTCTCTACCACCGTTATTATACACATTTACATTGTATCCCATATATACAAGCTCATTATACACAATATTTTCTAAATTATGTGTTAAGTCGAATCTATTATCCATAGAGAGGATTGAATTTAAAGAAACATCTTCGTCATATAACTTAATATAATATGCAAGTGTACTCTGAGTCCTAGTTGAATACTGATTTATTGTTTCTATTACATATGCCTCTTTCAAATAATCCAAATATTTAATTATTGTATTTATAGAGCATGTTATGTTTTTCCCTTTTATGTAGTCATATATTGATTTAGCGGTAATAATTCTACCATTGGAACGCACTACATAAGCAACTAGACTTTTAAATAGTTCTTGCTTTTTAATTTTGTACCTATTAAGCAAATCATTTATAACAATGGTATCATATAAATCATTTAAGTATCTTATTTGCGCCTCTTGAGTTTCAAACTCAAATCTTTTTGGAAAACCACCCCAAATTAGATAATCAATTACCGAACACTCTTTTTTCAGCTCTTTAGTATATTCAATTATTTCTTTATACACAAATGGTCTAACTCTAAAAGCAACATATCTTCCGCTTAGTTCTTTGGTAAATTCTTTAGAAAGAAGTTTTGAGTTTGAGCCAGTTATAAAAATAGAATAATCATACAAACGTAATGTTTTACATACTTCTTGCCATTTATCTATAAGCTGCACTTCATCTAAAAACACATAACATTTTCCGCTCTTTTTTGTTTTCCTCAATGTACTTTAGAAGTTCTTAAGCAGATGAAATATTAGTTACTACTCTTCTATCTTCAAAATTTAAGTATATAACATTATCCGTTTTTTCTTTAATTTCCGACATAATCTGCTCTAATATTATTGACTTACCTGAACGTCTTATTCCAGTAATTATTTTAATTAAGTCTGAGTCATAAAACTCTCTCACTTGTTTTATATAATGTTCTCTATTTATCATTTTGTACACCTCTTAATTGATTATACTGAAACATTTTCGCTTTTTAACAAAATGTTTCAGTACATGACGACTTTTTAACTAAATATCCGTCTAACAATCATTTTTATCTAATCTAATTTGAAGCAAAATATATTTCTTTTCTATGTCCGTACCTCTAAAACTAATACTACAACTCTATCATCTTGAATTTCACATATAAGCCTATAAGAACCTATTCTATATCTCCATTTGCCAGCCATATTTTGGACTAATGCTTTGCCATGGACTCTAGGATTTTCAGAGCCTTCAATATTCTTTTCTAACCATCCTATTATTAAAGCTGCTGTGGGCTTATCCATTTTTTTTAATTGTTTTTTTGCCCTGTCAGTTATTTCGAGTTTATAATTCATTTACAAATCCAGCTCCTTGATGGCTTCTTCAAGTGAATAAGTTTTAGGATTTACTTTGTATTCTTCCATCGCTTCTTCATAAACTCGCAAATCATATTCATCTTCAATTTTTTCAAGTACCGCGATTCTCACTAAATCAGACACAGAAATGTTATTTAATTTAGCATATCTTTTAATTAGTTCTGTATCTTTATCGCTCAACCTTATTGATATCGTCACAACTATCAACTCCTTACACATATATTGTAATACCGTGTATTACAAAAGTCAAGATAAGATTCTGCAACTTTCAAAATTTATCTTGACTTTTATTATAAAATTCATTAACTTCTTTTTCTTCCTTATTCGCTAGAAATTTTAACATATAATCTTAACCATTATATACTATACAAATTTTGCCACCATTTTTTCCACCATAATATTTAAAACTATTAACTTCGCAGTTAGTAAAATCCAGCATCTTCTCCATTCCCTCATATATATTTATCATACAAATAATCACATTGCTCTTCTGATATATCACCATCTACAAATGCTGAATTTATTGAACCTTGTAGTTATCTCCCCTTCAACATAATATCAAATAACTATCTACATTATGCAATATTTCAAGTGTATAAACAACTTGTTTTAAATGTTTTTTACTTCCACTTGCTGTAACACCAAATGTATTCAACACATATCACTAATTTACGCAATTTATCATGGCTTTTATTATGACATTTCACTCAAACTTTATTCCTAATCTTACCTATATTTTCTCTTAAAGCTTCTATCTCTCCTTGTATTTCTAATAACTCGTCAAGTGACACATTGCTTTTTATATCATATTTCACATTTTTAACCATGCTTTCGAAATCTTGCCTCAAGTAACTTAACTGTTCATATAAATCTAGTTTTAAAGCGGTTCCATTTACTTTAAATGCCTTTTTAACCGTCTCCACGCGACCTATGCATACACTTTCATCTCTATCTGGTATAACTGTTTCAATGCCTAGTTTTGACTCCAACACTCCCGCTAAAACTTGTTCAACATCATACTCACCGTGAACTAAAAATATCTTCTTCGGTTTTTTAGATATATTTTCTACCCATTCTACCAAATGTTTTTGATCCGCATGCCCCGAGAAAGCATTTAAATGTACAATTTGCGCGTTTACACCTATTTCTTCTGAAAATATTTTAACAACTTTTTCATGTTCGATTAATCGTCTACCTAGTGTTCCTTCCGCTTGATATCCTACGAATAAAATTGTGCTCTCAGGCCTCCATAAATTGTGCTTTAAATGGTGTTTTATTCTTCCAGCTTCACACATACCGCTTGCAGATATTATAATCTTAGGTGTCATATCTTCATTTAACGCACGAGACTCGTCTGCAGAAGATGTAAAATACAAGTTTTTAAAGTCTATTGGGTCGTCTCCATTTAAAAGATAGCTTAAAGCATTTTCGTTGTAGTATTCGAAATTATCACTAAAAATCTCTGTAGCATTGCGAGCTAATGGCGAATCTACTACTATAGGGATGCTTTCAAACTCTTTTTTGTATTCTTCACCTTTAACGCCCTCAATATACTGATTAAGTCTAAATAACAATTCTTGGGTACGTCCCACTGCGAAAGAAGGTATTACAACATTTCCCCCTCTTTTTATTGTATCTAATATTGTAGTAATAAATAGCTCTGACTGGTCTTCAAGTGCCGGATGTAGTCTATCTCCATAAGTAGATTCCATTATTAGATAGTCCGCATCTTCTACTGGCGCTGGATCACAAATTATTGGGTTATCTACATTTCCCAAGTCTCCACTAAACACAATTTTTTCTGTTTTTCCATCTTCTGTTATCCATATCTCCACAATGCTTGAACCTAGCATATGCCCTGCATCAATTAGTCTAAACTGTATTCCGTCGTTTATTGTAACGTACTCGCCATAATCTATTCCTTTAAATAGTTTACATGAATCTATTGCATCTTGCACCGTATACATTGCGGGCAATGCTTTTTTTCCTGCACGCATTCTTTTCCTATTTACCCATTCTATTTCTTTTTCTTGGATATGTCCACTATCTGGTAACATTACAGTACAAAGCTCTGCAGTAGCTTTCGTTGCATACACAGTCTTTCTATATCCCTCTTTATATAGCTTAGGTATTTTACCGCTATGATCAATATGTGCATGTGTTAAAATTACAAAGTCTATATTATCAACATTAAAATCGAAATCATCGTAATTTTTTAACTGCTCTTCCATTGTTCCTTGGAAAAGCCCACAGTCAACTAAAAATGTTTTGCCACATGCTTCTACCATATGGCATGAGCCAGTTACTCCTCTGGCAGCTCCTAAAAATGTTATTCTCATTTGTTTTCTCCTCCGTTTATTTAAAATGCACCAAGCGTGTGTATTATACCTGGTGCGTTACATTTGTGTGTTATTTTATTGTAAACTTACAAAACTTTCCAATAGTCTTCCCTATTTGTACCTATTCTTTTTATATATTATTATTGTTCAGTTACTATTTTCTTACTGCTCAAATTTTGTGTTAAAGTATATCCTTCGCCTTGTTTCACTAATTTATCCAATTCTTCTATTGTAATTTTCCTCACTTTTTTATTAAATTATTTTTCTTCTTGTGCTACTTCAATTAACTTATCCACATATTCAGCCATAAATATAGGGATATTTAGTATTTTACCACTTTTGTCTAAATTTTTAGTAGAAAACCTTACTGCAATTTTATTTTCATTTAACTCGTTATATCTTGTAAGACTTACTCCTGTTACACTTTCGCCTGACTTTACTTCTATTGGTATAATTTCATTTTGGTATTGTATAATAAAATCTATTTCGTATCTATCAAACACATAATAATTTGTCTTATTCTCAAACTTGAACATCAACATATTTAATATATAGTTTTCCGTTAAAGCACATTTAAATTCTTCAAATAATCTATTACCCTCAATAACTATTCTGGAATCCAGTCCTGCTTTCCTTCTAAGCAAACCGACATCAGACATATATAACTTAAAACTGCTTAAATCCGTATATGCATTAAGTGGAAGTTTTGCTTTTGTTACGTTAAATATTTTTCTAACAATATTAGCATTATTTAGCCAATCCACCGCATCTTCGTATTCTCTTGCCCTAGCACCTTCTTTTGCTACTTGGTACAAAAACTTCTTGTTTTCTTTTGAAAGCTGAGATATTATACTTTCCCAAATAATTGATATTTTGGACTGTATAGCAGCTGTATCTGTATGTTTTCCAAAGTCATCTTCGTAGCCATTTAAAATCTGTTTTTGAATTTTATTTACAACTTCTATATCTTTAGTTTCCACCCAAGCTCTTACTACTTCTGGCATACCGCCTATTATATAGTATGACTTTAACTTTTCATTTAACTTACTAAAAATTATATCTGGTATTTTTTCTATTTTAGTTATAGAGTTCATATATTCTACTAGATTTTCTTGGCCATCTGCTAATAAAAATTCAGTAAATGTCGATACATTTCTAAATACTCTACTTTTCCAACTGGAAATGAAGTGTGTGTAAGTTTTATTCCAAGCAAACTACCCGCACAAGCTATGTGATATTCATTTGCTTCTTCCTCAAAATATTTTAGTGAATTTAACGCATCCGGACATTCTTGTATTTCGTCAAAAATTGTTAGTGTTTTTTCTGGCTTTATAACTTTTCCTGTAGCGAATACAAGCTGTTCTAATATTCTTTTTTGGATCTTTTGTGTTTGCAAATAATTCTTTAAGAGGTTCATCATGGTCAAAATTAAAATATGCTACACCTTCATAATGTTCTTCTCCAAACTCTTTTAATATATATGTTTTACCGACTTGTCTTGCACCTCTTAATACCAATGGCTTTCTGTTATAGCTATTTGTCCATTCAATTAGTTGTTGTTTTATGTATCTTTGCATACTATCGCCTCTTTCTTTCATATATATTATATGACCCGTGTCACACTTCTGCAAGGTGCGACATTACTGCGACATTACTGCGACATTACTGCGACATTATTTCATTCTATATATCTTTTTAGGGTCTTTATTTGATGTACCAACCCATTCAATTAATTCTTTATTTTCCAATTTTCTTAAAATTCTCTGGGCCGTTTTTCTATCTCTATCAATGTATCCAGCTATTTGATGAGTCATAACATCACCTTTGTCAAATATAAATTGAATAGTTTTTTGTTCAATAGAATTTAGCTCCTTCCATTTTTGATTAATATTATTATCTTTCAGCAATAATTCATTTTTTCTCTTACTTCTCATTACAATGTTATTTTTCAAAACAAGTTTTAAAGAACTACCTTTATCTTCGATATAAATTGGATCTTCTAAAAAAAAGTCACTCATTTCTCTATAAATTCTTGAAACTCCTTCATTTAGTTCTCTTACCACTCCTAATTCTGTTAGTGTTCTTGAAATTATAGGATTACGTGCATATCGTTTTTCTT
>CAYZTN010000040.1:0-11603 GCA_964481385.1 uncultured Clostridium sp.
GATGCCTTATAGGCATCAATAAAAACCACCGGCTAAGCCGGTGGATATTTATTATTTAAAAGCAGGAAACGAAAAGGTTAAATATTATAAATATGGATGTAAAGATAAATTAATATTGGATATATGTATGACTCAAAGCAAATGGTAAGGGATTATATATAATACTAAAGATAATATGTTAAAAAGTATAGACAATAATATAAAACAACACGAGTAGATTTTACAAAATATAAGTTAGTAATGGTTGTGGTGGCCAAGCTTATGTAAATATGATCAATAGAACAAAATAAAATTGCATTTAATTTGCTTAATAATACAATTTAAGACAAATAAAACTTAGTTCTTTGAAATTGTTGAAAAAATTTTCTTTTTAATATATAATGAACATATAGGAGGAAATGAATATGATAGAAGAATTAAAGAACATAGTAGGTTCTAGCGAAAAAATTTTATATGAAGGTAAACCAAATAAAAAATGTTATATTTTTGAAAGTATTTTTAATCCATTGTTACCTTTTGCATTATTATGGGCGATTGTGGATTTGAGTGTTTTAGGTGGTGTTTTTACTGCAGAAGCTTCCGATAATACATTGTCTTTTGTTATTCTTTTTATGCTATTTCATATGATGCCAGTTTGGATTTATTTAGGAGGAATTTTATTTATTGCTAAAAGATATAAAAATACGGCATATATTATTACAGATAGAGCTATTTATGTATCTGGAGGAGTATTTACACGAAATATTAATACAAAGCCATTTGCCGAATTATCTCATATCAACTTACATAGAGGGGTCTTTGATCAAGTGTTTAATGTAGGGGATATAATAGCAACAACTAATCAATTAACTCAAGATGGGAAAAGTGTAACTATAAATATTGCTAGTGTTTCTAATTATATAGATATATATAATATGGTAAAGAAGTTACAAACTGATATTTATACTGATGTAATGTACCCTAATGCTAAACGACCTAGTGATAATCCTGGATACAATACAGAATATAGAGGGTTGTAATTAAGTCTAAATTATAATAAATATAGAAAATGACAATTCCGTAAAACGATTTCGTTGAAAACATATGAAAAAGCTCACATCTACTCGTTAAAGTACAGATGTGAGCTTTTTAGTGAGCTAAGCTGGTTGATATTGTTAATTCAGTGAATTTGTATATGTTTGCATTCCTTTTAAAACAATATCTTTTTCTTCACTAGTTAGTGAGAAGAAAAGGCTTAAACATTCGATTGCGTTTTTTTCCTGAGAGATATCTGGTAGAAACAGATAAGCCAATGAAGGACTTAAGTCAGCTTCGCCGTATACCATTAGTTGGTGCTGAAACCTTTGTAAATTATAGTAGAAAAGACTGTTTTGAGATTTGAAAATTTCAAAAACTTCATTAAAAGGCAAACCTATTACTATCGAAATACCTTGACATATAGAAGTTAATTCGTCCAAAACACCTTTCATTCCATATTTTTTACAAGCGTTTAAGATTTGACTGGTCTGAATTTTGTCAGCTTTTTCCCATTTACAATCTTTAAGTTCTTGTGTAGTCATGTTGACCATTTTGTATTCCTCCAATTTTAAATTATTAAAAAAATATGTATTCTAACCAGTTCATTATACAATAAAATATGCGTTACGTCAAGTTATGTCAACACTTATTGATAAAAACATGCAAAATGTGACAAAAGATTAAATGAAACAAATAGTTTTAAAAATACTACTATTTGCCATTTTAAATTTAACCTCAAATGTAATAGTATATATATACACTCATATTGTGTTTGGAGGATGAATATGGACAACAATACTTTGGGAGAAAGAATTAAAAAAGAAAGAAAAAGATTAAATCTTACCCAAGAACAATTAGGGGAAATAACTGATGTCACGAGTGCATATATAGGGCAAATTGAAAGAAATGAGCGCACTCCCAGTTTAAAGCGATTGAAAAAAGTAGCAAAGCAATTAGGTGTTAGCGTAGAGTATTTAATAGTTGGTACTAAAGCTTCTACTGAAATAAACGAAGATTTAAGGAAAGAATTGGAGGGAATGAGTGAAAATCAGAAAATGATAATAATAGAACTAATTAGAATAATTAAGAAGTATAGATAGTAGTAATAAATAAAGCCAATAATAAGTAAAATGTATTGAGGTGTAATATGTCAAAAGTATGGAGTAGCATTATTATCTTATCAATTGCCTTTTCTTTTTTTATAGGAACAACAGATGGAGTGGTTGGAATAATAACCAGGTCAAGTATGAGTTCTGTTGAAACAATACTTACAATCGCAGGAATGACTTGTTTTTGGTCAGGTATGTTTAATATATTTAGCAAAACAAGGTGCATAAAAATAGTATCAAAAATAATAAATCCAGTTATAAACAAAATGTTTGGAGATACGCTTTGTTCAAAAGAACTTGAAAATATATCATTAAATATAACCTCAAATATTATTGGTGTGGGAAATGCAGCAACTGTGTATGGTGTCAAAGCTATGGAAGAGATGCAAAAGAATAATGAAAATAAAAAAGAGCCGTCATATAATATGTCGCTTTTTGCAGTTATAAATACAGCATCTGTTCAGCTTATTCCCACTAGCATTATATCATATAGGATTTTATATAATTCAGATAACCCAAACATGATAGTTATTCCAAACATTGTAATATCTTTTGTATCTTTGCTAGTAGGAGTAGTTACATACAAATTAATCGAAAGTGGTAAAAGAAAATGTTAAGTACAGTTTCAACATATATAATTCCTGTATTTCTGTTATTAATTATATTAAGCGCATTGCTAGAAAAATTGGATATATTTAATTTGTTTGTTGAGGGAGTAAATGATGGATTAAAAACTGTAATAAAGATATTTCCTAGTATACTTGCAATAACAATAGCGATAAATTTGCTTACAGAAACCAAGGCGCTACAAGTTTTGCTTAAGCCGTTATCACGTATTATTACTGCTTTTAAAGTACCGGAAGCAGTAATACCTTTGATTATATTAAGGCCGATATCTGGAAGTGCATCAACTGCTATGGTGCTAGATATTTTTGCTAAGTTCGGGCCAGATTCTATCGAAGGCGTTATATCTTCGATAATAATGGCAAGTAGCGAAACTACTTTTTATGTTCTTGCTATATTTTTTGGGAGTATAGGCATAAAAAAACATAGTAAAGTCACCATAGCAGCAATAGTTGCAGATATAACAGCTGTCGTACTAACTATTATTTGGACTGTTAAACTTTTTTGAAATAAAATGCTAAAAAGAAAGTTTTCAAAAAGATATGAAAAGGTTATACAGTGTGGTAAATTTTTCTATTTTTGATATTGAAATTAGTATAAAAATGATATATACTTTGTTTATGGATTAATTATTATACTTCTCTCCTTTATACAAAACTAAAGTAGAAAAATATCAATAATAATTTAAATGAATAAAGGAGGAAAATAAAATGCAAGATAAAATAATTGTATGCAAAGATTGCGGTAAAGAATTTACATTTACAGTTTCTGAGCAAGAGTTCTATGCAGAAAAAGGGTTTGAACATGATCCTGTTAGATGCAAAGAGTGCAGAATTGCTAAGAAAAATAGAAATCGTGAATAGTATAAAAGGCGTCAAAATGTATGACGCCTTTTATATAAACTTAAAAACCTTTACATATGTTGCCATCTGATGTATTATGTATGTGTGTTTTATAAAAAGTGTTACTGTTCACGGGTAGATAAAGAGAAATATTTCAAAATTATGTTGCCAAATGTGGATAACGAACATTTTCAAAAGAAGTTTTGAGGTTCAATGATAAAGTCAAAATAATTATGTAGGTTTTCCTACATAATTATTTTGGTCAAAAACTATATTTTTATATTGATTTTATCAAATGGGACATTTTTACTGAAAAATCACAAATTTTCACATATTTTGGATAGTTTGGTTGACAATCTCTAATGCTTGTGATAAAATAAACCATATGTTTGACGTAACATTCAGAAAACTATGTAAACTAAAACGGTTAAGGATGGTACAAATATTGAAAAAAAGATGTGTAACGGGCGAAATTAAATATTAGATATCAATTTGATTTTTAGGCATAAATCAAATTGGTTTTTTGTACGCTTCTAAACATTTTTATGTAAATAATGGGGGGGATTTTTAGTGGTTCATGAAGTAAAAAATGGAAAAACAGTAAGACAAAACTTTTCCAAAATATCTGAAGTAATTGACATGCCAGATTTAATAGAGGTGCAAAAATCATCATACAAGTGGTTTTTAGATTCTGGTTTGAAAGATGTATTTCATGATATTTCACCTATTGTAGACTACTCTGGCAACCTAATGCTTGAGTTTGTTGATTATAGGTTAGAAGACGAGACTAAGTACACAATTGAGGAGGCAAAAGATAGAAGTACAACTTATGCTTCTAGATTGCAAGTTAAAGTTCGTTTGCTTAACAAAGAAACGGGGGAAATTAAAGAGCAAGAGATATTCATGGGCGACTTCCCACTAATGACAGATAATGGAACTTTTATCATAAATGGTGCAGAGAGAGTTGTAGTAAGTCAGCTTGTTAGAAGTCCAGGCGTATACTTTGAAAAAATTAAAGATAAGACTGGAAAAGTTATGTATCTTGCTACGGTTATGCCAAACCGTGGTACATGGCTTGAATTTGAAAGTGACCTTCAAGACATGTTATGGACTCGTGTTGATAGAACTCGTAAAGTACCTCTTACAACACTTATAAGAGCACTTGGAATTGAAAAAGATTCTGAAATCATAGACTTGTTTGAAGATGAATATATTTCTAGTTCATTAGAAAAAGATCCAACTAAAACAAGAGATGAAGCTTTACTTGAGATATACAAGAAATTAAGACCAGGTGAGCCTTTGCACGTAGACGCTGCAGAGTCACTTCTATATGGCTTGCTATTTGACCCAAGAAGATACGATTTGTCTAGAGTTGGTAGATATAAATACAACATGAAGTTAAATATTGCATCAAGAATAGCTGGAGAAATAGCAGCAGAAGATGTAATAGATAGTGAGACAGGTGAAGTATTTGTAAAAGCTGGAGAAAAGATAACGGTAGAAACTGCAGACGCTATAAGAACTGCTGGAATAAATGTTGTATATATTACTAAAAATGATAAGAAAGTAAAAATCATTGGTAACAACACAGTAAACATTTCTAAATATCTAGGAATAGATATAGATAAAGAAGTAATAAAAGAAGAAGTTCATTTACCAGTATTAAGAGAAATTGTAGAAAAAATGGAAGGTAAAGACGAAAAAGAACTTCGTAAAGAAATAAAGAAAAGACGTGAAGATTTAGTTGTAAAACACGTAACACTAGACGATATAGTTGCGTCAATTAACTACTTTGTAAACTTCTTCCATGGCTTAGGAAAAATAGAAGATATAGACCACTTAGGCAATAGACGTGTAAGATGTGTAGGTGAGCTTTTACAAAATCAATTTAGAATTGGTTTAACTCGTCTAGAAAGAGTAGTTCGTGAAAGAATGGCAACTCAAGACTTAGATATTGCAACTCCACAAATGTTAATAAACATTAAACCAGTTGTAGGTGCAATAAAAGAGTTCTTTGGTAGTTCGCAATTATCTCAATTTATGGATCAAATCAACCCTCTTGCAGAACTAACACATAAAAGAAGAATATCTGCATTAGGACCTGGAGGTCTTACTCGTGAAAGAGCTGGCTTCGAAGTACGTGACGTTCACTATACTCACTACGGAAGACTATGTCCTATTGAGTCTCCAGAAGGACCAAACATTGGACTTATATCTTCACTCCCAACATATGCGAGAATAAATAGATATGGCTTTATTGAGTCTCCATATAGAAGAGTGGATAAAGAAACAGGAGTTGTTACAGACGATATTGTTTACATGACAGCTACTGAAGAAGATAACTATACAATAGCACAAGCAAACGAACCTCTTGACGAGAATGGTTGCTTTGCAAACAAGAAAATTAAAGTAAGACGTGTAAATGAAATACTTGAAGTTCCAAAAAATGAAGTAGACTATATGGACGTATCTCCAAAACAACTTGTATCAGTTGCAACAGCAATGATTCCATTCTTGGAGAGCGATGACGCTAAACGTTCTTTGATGGGTTCTAACATGCAACGTCAGGCAGTACCTCTAATTAAAGCAGAGACTCCAATAGTTGCAACAGGAATTGAATATAAAGCAGCACAAGATTCCGGAACATGCATTAATGCAGCACAAGACGGTACAGTTACATATGTAAGTGCTGACAAAGTAATTGTTGAAGGTAAAAAAGGTAAAGAAGAGCATGTACTTACAAAATATAAACGTTCTAACCAAGGAACTTGCTTAAACCAAAGACCTATAGTTACAAAGGGTCAAAAGGTTAAAGCAGGAGATGTTTTGGTAGATGGTTCATCTACTGACCAAGGCGAAATGGCTCTAGGTAAAAATATACTAGTAGGATTTATGACTTGGGAAGGATATAACTACGAAGATGCCATTTTGATTTCAGAAGATCTAGTAAGAGACGATGTATTAACATCAATTCATATTGAAGATTATGACTGTGAAGCAAGAGACACTAAACTTGGACCAGAAGAAATCACTCGTGAAATACCAAACGTTGGTGACGATGCGTTAAAAGACCTTGATGAAAACGGTATCATCCGTATAGGAGCAGACGTAAGACCAGGAGATATCCTAGTTGGTAAAGTTACTCCTAAGGGAGAAACAGAACTTACTGCAGAAGAAAAACTTCTTCGCGCAATATTTGGCGAAAAGTCTCGTGAGGTAAGAGATACATCGCTTCGCGTACCACATGGTGAAGAGGGTACAATTATAGACGTTAAGATATTTACAAGAGAAACTTCAGATGAACTTGCTCCTGGAGTAAACAAAGTTGTAAGAATTTATATAGCACAGAAAAAGAAAATCTCTGTTGGAGATAAATTATCTGGACGTCACGGTAACAAAGGTATTATATCTCGTGTGTTACCTAGAGAAGATATGCCATATCTTCCAGATGGTACACCACTTCAAATAGTATTAAACCCTATGGGTATACCTTCTCGTATGAACGTAGGACAGTTGTTAGAGGTACATCTAGGATACATCGCAAAACAACTTGGCTGGAAAATCGCAACACCTGTATTTGATGGTGCGAAAGAAGAAGATATTGAAAAGCTATTTGAAAAAGCAGGACTAAGCAAAACTTGTAAGTTCCCAGTAAGAGATGGTAGAACAGGTGAGTTATTTGATAACGAAGTAACAGTAGGTTACATGTATATGTTAAAACTATATCACTTAGTTGATGATAAGATTCACGCACGTTCTATTGGGCCATACTCTTTAGTAACACAACAACCACTTGGTGGTAAAGCACAATTTGGTGGACAGCGTTTTGGTGAGATGGAAGTTTGGGCTCTAGAAGCATATGGTGCGTCTTACGCATTACAAGAAATGCTTACAGTAAAATCTGATGACGTTGTAGGAAGACTTAAAACTTACGAAGCAATCGTTAAAGGCGAAAGTGTTCCAGAACCTGGAATACCAGAGTCATTTAGAGTATTAATAAAAGAGTTACAAAGTTTAGGCTTAGATATGAGACTATATAATCACAATGAACAAATTGAGATTAAAGAAGTAGCAGATATAACAGAAGATCCAAAAACACTTCACAAAGTAGAGCCAAATGAACTTATGGCAGATGCTGACGAGGAAGAATTTATACTAGATAGTGAAGATGGAATGAGTATCACAGACGGTGACTTCATAGATGAAGAAATCGCTGAAGATCAAGCAAATGAAGGAATGATTCAAGAAGATGACGAAGATATTTACTTGGATGATTTAGATGATATGTAATGGAGAAAGGGGAAACTTAATATGGAGAATGTAAAAATAAATACAGAAAACTTTGACAGACTAAGTATTGGTATTGCATCACCAGAGAAGATAAGAGAATGGTCAAAAGGTGAAGTTAAGAAACCAGAAACTATAAATTATCGTTCCCTAAAACCAGAGCGTGATGGTCTGTTTTGTGAGAAAATATTTGGACCTACAAAAGACTGGGAATGTTACTGTGGTAAATATAAAAAAGTAAGATATAAAGGAATTATATGTGATAGATGTGGAGTTGAAGTAACTAAAAAGAGCGTAAGACGTGAACGTTTGGGACACATTGAGCTTGCAACTCCAGTGTCTCACATCTGGTTCTTAAAAGGTATTCCAAGCAGAATGAGCTTAATTATTGACGTATCACCTAAAGCTTTGGAACGTGTTGTATACTTTGCAGCATACATAGTTATGGACCCAAAAGATACAGGACTTATGTTCAAACAAATTCTTAATGAAAAAGAATATAGAGAAGCTGTAGAAAAATACGGTTCAGGTTCATTCGTAGTTGGAACTGGTGCAGAAGCTGTAAGAGAGCTTCTAGCTTCAGTAGACCTTGAAAAAGAAGAAAAACAAATTCGTAAAGAACTTGAAAAAGCAACTCTTCAAAAGAGAGTAAAACTAGTTAAAAGACTAGAGACAATAGAAGCATTTATTAAATCTGGAAACAAACCAGAATGGATGATACTAGAAGTAATTCCAGTAATTCCACCAGATTTAAGACCTATGGTACAATTAGATGGTGGTAGATTTGCTACTTCTGATTTAAACGATTTGTATCGTAGAGTAATAAACAGAAACAACAGATTAAAAAGACTTATTGAGCTTGACGCTCCAGATATCATTATCCGTAATGAAAAGAGAATGTTGCAAGAAGCAGTTGACGCTTTAATAGATAATGGTAGACGTGGTAGACCAGTAACAGGTGCTGGAAATAGAGCATTAAAATCTTTAACAGATATGTTAAAAGGAAAACAAGGTAGATTTAGACAAAACTTGCTTGGTAAACGTGTTGACTATTCTGGACGTTCAGTTATCGTTGTAGGACCTGAACTTAAGATTTACCAATGCGGACTACCTCGTGAAATGGCACTAGAATTATTCAAACCTTTCGTTATGAAAGAGTTAGTTAAACGTGGAATGGCATTTAATATTAAGAATGCTAAAAGAATGGTAGAACGTGCTCAAGTAGAAGTTTGGGATGTATTAGAAGATGTTATTCAAAATAGACCCGTACTACTTAACCGTGCACCAACACTTCACAGACTAGGAATTCAAGCATTTGAACCAGTACTAGTAGAAGGTAGAGCAATAAAGCTACATCCACTTGTATGTGCTGCCTTTAACGCAGACTTCGATGGTGACCAAATGGCTGTACACGTACCATTGTCACCAGAAGCACAAGCAGAAGCAAAATACTTAATGCTTGCTTCAAACAACTTGTTAAAACCACAAGATGGTAAAGCGGTTACAGTACCATCACAGGACATGATACTTGGAAGTTACTATTTAACAGTTCAGTATGATGATGAACCAGGTGTAGGTAAAGTATTTAAAGATGAACAAGAAGCTTTAATGGCATATGACGCAAAAGTAGTTGGTTTGCATGCACCAATTAAACTTAGAGTTTACAAGGAAATAGACGGAAAAATGCAATCTGCAATTATTGACACAACTGTTGGTAGAATTATATTTAACAACATAATTCCACAAACATTAGGTTATGTAGATAGAACAAAGCCAGAAAACGCATTTAGACAAGAAATAGAATTCCCTGTAAGAAAGAAAGAAATTGGACAGATTATAGATATGTGTATTGAAAAGTTTGGTATTCCAAGAACAGCTATAATGCTAGACGATATCAAAGCTTTAGGATACAAATATTCTACAGTAAGTGGTATTACAGTATCTGTATCAGACATGGAAGTTCCAGAAGCTCGTGCAAGAATTCTTAAAGAAGCTGATGAAGCGGTTGACGTTGTATATAAAAACTACAAACGTGGTTTAATATCTGACGAACAAAGATATAACGAAGTTATTAAAGTATGGACAAAAGCAACTGATGATATTCAGGATGCTATCCTTGCAAATAACAACATTAAAAACCCAATATACATTATGGCTCATACTGGTGCCAGAGGAAATCCAAAACAGATAAGACAGTTATCTGGTATTCGTGGACTTATGGCCGATACATCTGGTAAAGCTGTCGAAATACCAATTCGTTCAAGCTTTAGAGATGGTCTAGACGTTCTAGAATATTTCATTTCTTCACACGGTGCTAGAAAGGGACTTGCAGATACAGCACTTCGTACTGCTGACTCAGGTTACCTAACAAGAAGACTTGTTGATGTTAACCAAGAAGTAATAATCACAGCAGATGATTGTGGCACTCACGAAGGAATTGACGTTGAAGCAATAGTAGAAAGTGGTGAACCAATCGAAAAACTATTCGAAAGAATAGAGGGTAGATATCTTGCAGAAGATGTAAAAGATGCTGAAGGTAACGTAATGTATGAAAGAGATACATATGTTACAAGTGATATTGGAAACAGTATTGTTAAAGCAGGAGTTACATGTGTTAAGATTCGTTCAGCACTTACTTGCGATATGGGTAGAGGCGTATGTGCTAAGTGTTATGGTAAAAACCTTGCAACTGGTGAACCAATTTCTATTGGTGAAGCAGTAGGTATTATAGCTGCACAATCAATCGGTGAGCCTGGTACTCAGCTTACAATGAGAACTATTCACTCAGGAGGTGTTGCTGGTTCAGATATCACTCAAGGTCTTCCTAGAGTTGAGGAACTATTTGAAGCTAGACGTCCAAAGGGTGTCGCAATAGTATCTGAAATAGGCGGAACAGTAAAAGTAAATGCAGTTGACGATTTAAATCGTGAAGTTACAGTTACAAGCGAAGATAAAACAGCTGAAACATATAAAATATATGGTGCTAGACCAGCTGTAAAAGATGGCGACGTAATTGAAGCCGGAGATAAGATAACAGAAGGTTCACTTGATCCACATGATATTATTCGTATCAATGGTGTAACTGCAGTACAGAACTACTTAATACAAGAAGTTCAAAGAGTTTATAGAACACAAGGTGTTCATATCAACGATAAACATATAGAGCTTGTTGCAAAACAAATGCTAAGAAAGGTTAAAGTAAACGATAGAGGAGAAACTGACCTTATAGCAGGTTCTATGATAGATATAAACGAATTCAAGGAAGCTAACAAAGCTGCACGTGAAGAAGGTAAAAAAGAAGCTACAGGCACAAGAGAATTACTTGGTATTACAAAGGTAGCACTTCTTACAGAATCATTCTTATCTGCTGCATCGTTCCAAGAGACAGCAAGAGTTTTAACAGACGCTGCTGTTAAAGGGAAAGAAGATAAGTTGCTTGGCTTAAAAGAAAACGTAATCATAGGTCGTCTTATACCAGCAGGTACGGGACTTATAGACTACGAAAACTTGAAAGTAAAAAATGTAAATGAAAAGCCTCTTGAGGAAGAAGAAATTGCAGAGGAAGAAAGCTATGTTGAGTAGTGCTTATACAAAATAAATTAAAAAGGTTCTGGATAGTGTATTCTATCTAGAACTTTTTTTGAGAGACAATGAAATAGTGTCATTTGAAAACGTCCGGGATTGCTGAAAAAGTAGCACTAAATTACAGCCAAAATTTTAAAAT
>CAYZTN010000041.1:0-11264 GCA_964481385.1 uncultured Clostridium sp.
ATAATTTATGGTCATCTATAATAATAATGTTATACAAAATAAACACCTCACAAAATTAGTTTATTATATTTTACCACAAAGTGGCTGAAAAATAAAGAATTTGTTAAGTGATAGCAGTGTCATTTGGGACGTTTTCAAATGACACTGCTTATGAAAGTATCCCAAATTAAATAGTGTCATTTGAAAACGTCCGGGAGCACTGAAAAAGTCGATATTTTAAAAATATTAAACATTTAAATCAATGTTTTTTAGATTTTAAGTTTACCATAAATTCACTTTTTCAGCAATCCCAAAGCGTCCCAAATGACACTATTCCAAGCCAATGAAAATTATTATCTTACATTTTTTCATACTTAATGCTTTCAGTAGCATATTTTTTTAGTTTTTCATAAACTCTTGCGTTAATTGTATCTTTTTCAAAGCCCATGCCTTCAATATATTTCCCAGCAGGTACTCCTGTTAGTATTTCAATTCCTTCATCGATAGTTGAAACAGGGTATATATGAAATACACCGTCTTTTACAGCTTTTACAACTTCGTCATTTAATACTAAATGAGTTATGTTTTGATGAGGAATTATAACTCCTTGAGTTCCAGTCAAACCTTGCATTTTACAAACTTCAAAGAACCCTTCAATCTTATCTGTTACTCCGCCTATTGGCTGAATTTCACCCTTCTGGTTAACTGAACCAGTTACTGCAATTCCTTGATGTATTGGTGTGCCAGAGAGTGAAGATAAAATTGCGTAAAGCTCAGTAGAAGAAGCACTATCTCCGTCAACTCCGTTATATAACTGTTCAAAACAAATACTTGCATTAAAGCATAAAGGTAAATCTTGAGCAAATTTTTCACCAATATATGCAGAAAGTATCAAGACACCTTTTGAGTGTGAACTACCACTTAGTGCAATTTCACGTTCTATATTTACTATACCAGATTTCCCAATGTATGTGTTAGCTGTAATTCTTACAGGTTTACCAAATGACATTCCTCCGTTATTTATAATAGTTAAGCCGTTTATCTGTCCTACTGCACTACCGGAAGTAGATATCATAACACTTCCTTGTTCGATCATTTCTTTGATATTTTCGTCATATTTTGAAAAACGTGTCTTTTTAGCAACAGCCGCGGATATAACGTCATCTTTAGAGACAGCGCGTTTATTTGCTTTCTTAGCAACAAATGCAGCTTCAATAATTAAATCAGTTATATCTGACTGAATAGCAGTAAATTTTCCTTGATTGCCAGCAAATCTAGAACTATAGTACAATACTTGCATAACTGCGTCTTTTTTGAAAGGTAGTAGTGCGTTTTTCTGTATAACATAAGCAATATATTCTATTGAATGCTCAGTTGTGTTCTCGTTTTTGAATATTGTATCATCGAAATCAGCTTTCATTTTAAATAGTCTTTGAAAATCCATATCCATTTGACATAGTTTTTGATAAATAGCTTCATTGCCAAATAACACAATTTGAGCTGTTATTTTTATAGGTTCTGGTTTTAGTCCAACCATAGCAACCTGAGAGGCCATATCTCTTGAACTATCTATTGAAAGTTCCCCATTTCTTAAAACTCTTTTAAATGCTTCCCATATTGTCATGTTTGTAAGTAAGTCACGCGCATTTACAAGAAGATAACCGCCATTTGCTTTATGGAAAACACCAGGCTTTAACATTGTGTGGTCAGTTTTTAAGGTTCCCATTTGGTTTTCGTATTCCAATTTGCCAAACAAGTCAAAATATGTTGGATTTGTGCAAACAACAACAGGCGCATGATTTGAGTTTTCGTTATTAACTAAAAGATTTATTTTGTATTTGTCCCATGGTTTATTTGGAAGTTTCACGTTAGTTGGATAGTGTACACCCTGGGCCGCTTCAGGTTGTTTAAATTGTTCAATATTTGTAATAACATCAGTTTGAACACCATACAAAAAGTTTTGTATTTTTAAGTTTCCTTTGTATTTAAGTTTTAAATCATTTAAATTTTTAGAAACAATGTAGCTAGTTAAGTTTTTTAACCATTCAGACACTTTGATAGTACATTCTTTGTCTATTTGTTCTAATTGTTTCATTATTTCCAATGTATCTTGTTGAATTTTAGGTGATTTATCTTTAAACTCTTTTTTTACTTCTTCAGGCAATTCACTAAACTCTTTTTCATTTAATACATTACCATTGTAGATAGGAGAGAAGTAAATTCCGTCATCTGCAGTACGTATTTTAAAGCCTTGAGAAGACGTGTATTCGTCAAATTTTTTAATCACATCGTTTTTCATATCTTGGTATTTTGCAGATATAACTTTCTTTTCTTTTTGGTAATCCTCTGAAGAAAAAGCACGCAATACATCATTTTTAAAGCTAGATATAAACCTATTCATATCTTCTTTAAATTCACGTCCGTGTTCCTGCGGGAAGTTCTAATGCTATAGGCTCATTTGGTACATCAAAGTTATATATATAGCATATATCATTTGCAGGTGTTTTTTTTCTAGCAAGATCATTTACAATAGATAAAACATATGGAGTTTTACCCATTCCTACTTGACCAGAAACGTATAAGTTAAAGCCTTTGTTTTGAATTTCCATAGCAGAACGTATGGTATTTAACGCTCTAGTTTGACCTATTATTCCGTCATATGTCTTAATCTCACTTGTTGTTTTAAACTCAGAAATGCCATTAAAATTTAATTCTAAATCTGTATATTTCAATTCATTTATTTTTTTCATATGTAACCCCTTTATTTCTTATACAATATATATACCGCAAATATTAATAAATAGCAAGTAAAATTTGATAATAAAATATAAAAATATAATTAATCAAATTTCTACTGTACATAAAAGTCGAAAAAAGTCGAAAAAAACTTGATAAAGATTTAAATATATGATATGTTTATTGTAGTGTAAAAAGCGAAATTGACAAAATGTATTAGGTGGGAGAGTGTTTTAATTGAAAAATTCAAAAGTGAAAAGACAAGTTAGTATAGGCCAATGTATAAAAATAATACTTTTTATAATTGCTATTCCAATGTTGTTCTTTTCAGGTATTATAATGTATAAGGCAGTTAAATATCCAGATAAAATACCAGACGTATTTGGAATAAAACCAATGATTGTATTAACTGGTTCAATGGAATCTGAAATATATGCTGGAGATTTAGCTTTGGTAAAAGAAGTAGATGCTAGTACATTGAAAGAAAATGATATTATAGCATTTAGAAATGAAGAAAATAAAGTAACTACGCATAGAATAGTTAAATTAATTTCTGAAGGTTCCGACATTTTATTTATGACAAAAGGGGATAACAACAATACAGAAGATGCAGATTTAGTTAAAGTAACACAAGTAGAAGGTATATTTGTTCTAAGGATACCTAAAGTAGGAAGCTTTTTGATGTTTATGCAACAACCAATAGGATTAGCTGTTGTACTTCTTGTTATACTAGTTATAGGTTTAGGTATTTTATACCTTATGAATAAAGCAGACAATAAAAAAGAAGCTATTGAAAATGAAAAGTATAGACAAGAATTCGAAGAATTTAGAAGAAAAAAGCAAGAAGAGAATGCGAATAAATAGTTAGAAAATCTAACAAAAAATTATATGTTAGATTTAAATATATATGCGAGGAGGTGAAAACATGACAAAAAGGAGTGTAAAATCAATGATGCTTGTACTTATGTTAGTAGCAGTTGGATTGTATTTTGTGTCTGGAACATATGCAAGATATACAGCAACAGCTTCTGGTACAGGTACAGTTCGAGTTGCTAAGTGGGCTATTAAGATTAATGATAATGATGCTACAACGCAAAATGCTACGTTTGATCTTTCTTTTGTAGAAAAAGCTAATAACAACGTAGTAGATTCATATATAGCGCCATCTTCACAGTTATACGCTGATTTTGAAATAGATCCAACAGGGTCACAAGTAGCAGTTGATTATTCATTTACTTTAGGAGAAATAACAGCATCGTCTGGAAGTATTCCATCAACTATCAAAGTTTTAAAAGTTGTACCAGTAGTAAGTGGCGAAGAGCAAACTGCTTTAACAGCTGATGAATCAGGAAAATATACTGGGAAAATTTCTTTGAAAAGTCAAACAGCAGCTTTAACAGCTGATGAGGCAGTTACAATGAGAGTATATATTGAGTGGACTGATTCAAACACTTCGGAAGCAAATGCAACTGATACTTCAGTTGGTGTTAATGCTCCAAACTTAACTATGACAGTAACAGCTACAGCTACACAAAGTATATAGTTTTAATATGGAAGTTTATAACTTCCATAAAAGCCTATAAACACTTATGGGCTTTTATAGGAGCTATAGTGGGAGAAATAAAAATTATGAAAGTAAAAGAAAAATCAATTGCTTTAATAATGTTGGTATTAATTATTTTGATTATAGTTATATTTTTGTTAATAAGATGTTTAGAAAAAATAGAAAATAATCAAAGAGTACCGAGCGGAAACATTGATATTTTTGATATTGTGTTTGGTGAATGTGTATTAGATGATAAATGTGAATGTGATAATTCAAAAGACGATAATGATGAGCAATTTTATACAGAAGACGAAAATCAAGTAGAAACCGATGTGGTCATTTATGATAATGAGAAAAAGTATTCAAACAGTACACAGCTAAACATATTTAAACAAACATCATATTATGTGTTAAATGGTGTTATTGCACCTGGAAGCGAGAATGTATATCAGTTTATAATAAGGAACAACAATACGTTTGGTATAAAGTATGACATAGAATTGATAGAGGAAAACAAGTACAATATAAACATAAAATACAGATTAAAACTTAATGGAGAATATATTGTGGGAAGTGAAAATTCGTATGTTTCTGCAAATGAATTGAATCAATATAATCAAGAGTTGCAAAGTAAAAACTATAATGTATATACATTAGAATGGAAATGGATAGAGAGTGAAAATGACACGCAAATTGGTACAAGTATAGATGCTAAATACAAATTAGAATTGAAAATGTTGGCTAGTCAGTACTAAAGAAGCAAAGAGGTGGATACGGTGACCAGAAGAAGGAGAAGAAAATTCAAAATTAAAGAGAAAAGGTATCATAATTTTATTGTTTGTTATTTAGTTATAGTTGCAATTACATTTGCTAATTATACTTTCTCGAGGTATACTACAACTTTTGAATCTACTGCAACTATTAAAACAGCAAGATTTAATATTTTGGTAAATGATAATATGTTGGGAGAAGAAGAAAAGTTCGATTTGTTGCTAGTATCTGATAGTAGCAATACATATAACAATAAGTTGGCTCCAGATTCAACTGGATATTTTGAAATAGTTATAAATCCTTCCGGTACTCATGTAAGCGTAGAATATGAAGTCATTTTTGATATATCTAAAATAAATAGCGAAGGGAAAACTGTTGTATTAACAAAATATAGCTTGGATAAAGGAGTCACTTTTACCCAAATGCCTAGCGATAACAGAATAGAGGGAGAAATTTTATTAAATGAGGAAGCTTTTACTTCTAGTGATGCAGTTACATTAAGAGTGTATTGGCAATGGCAACAAGATATAACAAATCCGGTTTTTAACGATGAAGTGATACAAGTAACATCTACTGTGAAGCAAAAAGTTTCAAGTGAAAGTGGAGTGTAAAATGAATAAAGAAACACAAAAAATGAATATAATCTTATTTTGCATAAGTTGTATTGCTATTTTTACTGTATTTACTTTTAATGTTTCTAATAGCAGATATGTTGGTAAGATTACGGCGGACGAAAATGTTTTGGCTGTACCTGTATTAACGTTAAGTAATAATTCGCAGTCATATGTAGTAGCTAATATGATACCAGGTGAAACTAAAGAATATGAATTTTCTATTTCAAATGTCGATGGAGAAAATACAAACGAAGTTTTGTTAGAGTATATTTTTAAAATTGAAACTGAAACATCTATTCCGATATCAGTTAAATTATATGAAAAAACGGAAAATGTAGAAAAGGAAATTAGCATAGTAGATGGTAAAACAGAAGCAATTAGATTAAATGTGGTAAACCAAACTTCGGATAGGATTACCAAAAATTATATAGTAAGACTAATATGGGACGCTAACAATAATAATTACGAATATGCACAAAAAGAGATAAATTGTAGCATTATGTTGGAAGCGGTACAGGTAGTAATTTAAGAAATAGAGGTAAGTATGAAAAAAACGCTTAAATTTTTAGCTTATGTATGTATTGCTTTTCTGATAGTTTATAATTTGGTTATTCTTATAAAAAAAATAAAGAATAAAGAAGAAGTTCCAAGTTTTTTAGGATATAAGAATTTTATTATACTTTCAGGAAGCATGGAACCTACATTAAATGTGGGAGACGTTATATTTATAAAGGAAAAAGTAGAAATACAAGAAAATGATATAATATCGTTCAAAGAAGGTAGTAGCATTATAACGCATAGAGTAATAGAAAAAGTAGAACAAAATGAACAGGAAATGTATAGAACAAAAGGTGATGCAAATAAGTCAGCAGATCAAAAACTAATATCTGTGGAAAATATAGAAGGCGTGTATTTATTCAAGATACCTAGAATAGGTATGGTGATAGCGTTTTTGCAAAGCAAAGTTGGAATTATAATATTTTTAGTGCTCCTTTTTTTAGTCTATATTTATATAAATAAATCAACTTCAGGAAACAATGATTGTAAGCAGTAAAGTTGATATTAGGGTAGTGGTATACGTAAATGGGAGTTAAAATTATGAAAAAAGAGTTTAAAAGTATTTTAAAACATAAAAAAATAATATTAATATTGCTAGTTGTGTTGACATTAGAAATTACAGGCGTAATTTACTCAAAATATTTGATAACTAGAAATTTTAATGTGAAAATTACAACGGCTCCATTTTATTTTGATGTAACAACAAATAAAACAAGAGTTGTTTCGAAAAACAATCAATCGGATTTTGAGCTAACTATAAAAAATAATGATGGTACAAATTATAATATACATGATACGGAGTATAATATAAGTATATCTAACTCTAAATATGCTTTTTTGGTAGATGGTGAAGCGGTAACAAGCAAAACTATAAAAGGGAATAGTTTAATAGATGATGTTATAAAAATAACTTTGGTATCGTCGTCTGGAGCAACATTAAATGACGTTGAAAATGTGGACATAAAAATAATATCTACATATCCATATAAAAAGGAATTCAATATAACAGTAGGTGTTGTTGAAAAACAAGCATGGGCGTATGAATATTCGAATAGTTCCAAAACATTTACTACTCCTATAAGTGGTAACTACAAAATTGAACTTTGGGGAGCACAAGGAGCTGGTTCTGCTTCTTATGTAGGTGGAAAAGGAGCATATACAAGTGGAAATATCTATCTTGAAGAAGGAACTTTATTATATGTTTACGTTGGTGCAAGCAGTTCGAGCACAACAACTAAGGTGTTTAATGGTGGTGGATTAACAAGAAGTTTACCTAATAGTACGTATGCTTATGCTGGAGGCGGAGCTACAGATATTAGATTAGATAATTCTGGCTGGAATAATTTTGCTTCCCTAAAGTCTAGGATAATGGTAGCAGCAGGCGGAGGAGGAGCAGTAACGTATGCAGGAAGATATGCGGGAGCTAATGCAGGTGGTTTGAATGGATATTCAGGAAGTGTTAGTTCAACAAATGATGGAAGAGTAGCAACCGGTGGAACTCAAACTTTAGGTGGTAAAAATGGTTTAGGAAGCAATTCTGGTTTGAGTGATCGTAATTCTTTTGGCGAATCAGTATTTAGCTATGGACAAATGGGTGGCGGTGGCAATGGATATTATGCGGGAGGCAATGGTGCTCACGGTTCTAACACCATCGGTTCTGGTGCAGGAGGTTCATCGTATATATCAGGTCATAACGGTTGTGATGCAATAAAAGAGGAATCTACATCGAGTAGCATAATTCATTCTGGTCAAAGTATACATTATAGTGGATATCAATTTACAAATACTACAATGATAGATGGTGCTGGATACAAATGGACAACGACAAAAGCTAGTACTTCAACAGGTATGCCACAAAAGAATGGTTCTGGAACAATGATAGGAAATACGGGAAATGGTTACGCAAAAATAACTTTTATTGGAGAATAAGAGTACTGGTAAAATATGTCGTGTGAAAAATGTCAGAGATTTTTATCTAATTTTTTTAGTGCTTGATTCCTATAAATTGATAATAATTTTGAGTAATATTCGAAAAATTCAGTAAAAAACTCTTTATTGGGGAGTGGTTTTGACCAGTCTCCAATATTTTTTATTTGGGACATTTTCTCATGCCTTTCATACTAAAAGTTGACATAGCGCTGGATAAATTGACATTTAAATTAAATGGTGATAAAATATATCAAGGTTTGATATTATTCTAATACAATTGTAAAGGAGAAAAAATGGAAAAATTTGAACTATTGTATCGCATTTCGGAAGTTAAGAGGAAAGGGGTTATTAGACTATATAAAAAGGCAGAAAAGAAGTGTTTTAAAAAGAAAAAATGTTCATCTAGAAATATAGATGTAGATCTATTTAAACAGAAGTGTTGTTTGAATAATATGATATATGTTAATAGGAGCTTCTTAATTGAGAGTTTAATAAGAAAAACAACGGATCCTCTTGTGGCTATATTAAAACAAGATATGTATAGTAGACTTTTCCTTGACGAAAAATTCTTGGAATTTCTTATAAGTGAAAGTCTAACTAACAGGTTATGCAAAGCGTGTCAGTTGAAGGAAGTTCCAGACTGGCTAGTCGAGAAAATTGAAGTGTGTGCATTAGCATTCATTTTATGTGAATAAGGTTAATATAACAAAATATAATTTTTTGGGAGGAAAATTTAATGTTTAATATTGATTTTCAAAAAGAAAGAAAAGAAGTACGAAGAACTTATGAGAAGTTTTTCGTAGAACGGTTAAAAATCTTTCTATCCAGTGAGAGATGGATGAGCGAGGAACGACAAAAACAGTTTAAAGTACTTTGCGATTGCATAGAGTCAAACAAAGAATTTATAGCTAAAAGCTTAGTATCTGATTATCATCTTGACTATTTTGGCCAAATTTCAGAGTTTGGATTTGCAACAGAGATTCTTTCGGATCCTATTTTTATCATTATGTTATCTGGTCAGTCATTAACAAATAGGATAGTAGAAGCGTGTGAAAAAGGACAACTTTATGATGCTCTTAAATATAGGATAAGACAGTGTATATGGATATATGCTGGTTACATTGACCAAAAATATGATACGTATTATTAACTTTTGACTCAATAAAACAAGCTATTGTTGAGATTTCAGCGATAGCTTGTTTTATTGAGAAACACTATTTAAGTGGAAAGTAGATCATAGATCCTACCTGTGGTACTAAAAAAAGCAGTAACGATGAACAGATGAATTCCAATGTCATCAGCTTAAGAAAAATTTGAAAAGCAATATCATATAAAGTTTATTTTAGTTTACGCAAACGTCGGACAAATAGAGCGCGTTAAGGTACAGATAGCAATACGCCCTTACAGGGCTGAGAAAACTATCCGTTGAACGGATAGTTTTTATTGATATTGAGAAGAACTAGCTGGTAGGCCAGTGATTATTTATTTAAAATAAATTAAAGCATCTTCAGCAGGTTCACTATAATAATATTTTCTTCTATCAATGCATTTTAATCCTAAGGAAGTATATAAATTTATGGCTGGTAAATTAGAAGCTCTCACTTCTAAAAACATATTTAATTTTTCTGTGTTGTAAGTTTCTAAGTGCTTTAATAACGCTTTGGCTATGCCTTTGCGTCTATAACTTGGTTTTGTAGCAATGGATATGATGTCTATGTGGTCAATGCAATTAGAAAAAGCTAGGTATCCAATTGAAATGTTATTTTCGTAATAAACTAAATATAAAGAATAATTGTTTTTTATGTCGTTTAATATAGTTTGATCACTTAATATTCTGTGCTCTAATGTATTTTCAATTTCAATTATATCGATCGCATTATGTGATAACTTTATTTCTTTATTCTCCATGTTTTGTCCTTTCGGCCTCACTAGCTCGAACATAAGTTGCGTCTAAATTTAAATAATCTTTGAATGTGGAACTACTGGAAGCGAGGCTCAATAATTCTTTTATGTCGAGTACAGTATGTATTTTTGTGTATTTATCTGGAATACATTCAAATATATTTAAAGTATCGGAGATAACTAATACTTCGTTTTCGCATATATTGTTGTTATTGCATGTTTTTATTATATCTTCTAAAATTTCGCTTAAGTATCTATTTTCTGTAGTTATAGCAAAAGGAGAGCCGTTTATATACATACCAGCATAAGCTCTATTATTTTTGGCATCAATTAAGCTTACTACAAGTTTGTTGTTTTGTGAGTTATCTGCAGAGTGAGTAAGAAGTGTAAGACTATCTATAGTATATATTTTTGCCCCAATTACTTTAGATAGTGCTTTAGCAGTAGCAAGTCCAATTCTTATACCAGTAAAAGAACCAGGGCCTGTTGTACAAGCAATACAATCTATATCTTTAATAGTCAAGTTGCATTCTTTTAAAGTTTCGTCTATTAGAGGGAGAAGCTTTTCAGAATGTGTTACTTCGTTATCTATGCTTTTAACTTTAACTGTGTCTTTTGTTTTAACGCCAACATTTGCTTTTTTTGTTGTTGTATCTATTGCTAATATATTCATACATTATCTCCTTTTGTAATTGTTATAGTTCTTTTATTTTCATTATCATTATCTTTTTTAATATCTACATAAATAGTTGTAGATGGCAAAATATCTTTGATATTTTTTCCCCATTCTAATATACACAAGCCATTTGAAAAATAATCTGTGCCTATTGAATCTACAAAATCTACAGAATCTTGAATTCTATATACGTCAAAGTGGAATATTTTGTTTATGTTGTTTTTTTCTTGTGGCAGTTCATATTCGTTTACTATAGTGAAAGTAGGGCTACAAACTACATTTTGTATATTGAAAAATTCAGCTATGCCGTACATAAATCTTGTTTTGCCAGCACCAAGTTCGCCAGATAATACTACGATATCATTTTTATTTAAACTAGAAGCAAAATCTGCTGCTAATTTCAAAGTTTCTGCTTCAGAATTTGTTATATATATCATGAAATTCACCATAATTATTATACATCTAAAGTGTTTTTTGTCAATGGCTTGTGTCAAACAGAAACGTCCGGGATTGCTGAAAAAGTAGCACTAAATTACAGCCAAAATTTTAAAAT
>CAYZTN010000042.1:0-11248 GCA_964481385.1 uncultured Clostridium sp.
CGATGCCTTATAGGCATCAATAAAAACCACCGGCTAAGCCGGTGGATATTTATTAATAAATTTGAAAAATCTATTGACAAATGAATGGTGATGTTATAAAATACAAACAATAGTTCTTGAAACTTGCACGGAAAGGTGGTATTTTAATTGAGTAATATAGAAAACTTAAAAGATTTAATAATATATCAAAGTCAAAACAATGAAAATATATCGGTAGAAGTTTTGTATAATGAGGAAGAATTCTGGTTAACTCAAAAATCGATGTCAAAATTATTTAATGTAGCAGAAAATGATATAACATATCATTTGCAAAATATCTTTAAAACGAAGGAATTAGAGCAAGAAACAGTTACTCAAAAAATTAGAGTAACTGCTTCAGATGGGAAAAAATATAATACTAATTTTTATAGTCTAGATGCAATTATAGCTGTTGGATATAGAGTGAACTCAAAAGAGGCAACTGACTTTAGAATTTGGGCTACAAAGACATTAAAGGAATATATAAAAAAAGGATTTGTTGTTAATAGTGAAATGTTAAAAAATGGTCCAAAATTTGGCAAGGATTATTTTGAAGAGTTATTAGTTAAGATAAAAGAGATTAGAGCAAGCGAAAGAAGATTTTATCAGAAAATAACTGATATATATAAAGAATGTAGTTATGATTATGATAAAAATAGTGAAACAACAAAGGAGTTTTACAAAAATGTTCAAAATAGGCTACACTTCGCCATTATTGGTATGACCGCACCTGAAATAATATATAATAGAGTTAATAGTAGAAAGGAAAATATGGGCCTTACTACTTGGAAAAATGCACCAGACGGAAAAATACTTGAAACTGACGTAACGATAGCTAAAAATTATCTATCAAAGGAAGAAATCATAGAGTTAAATAATTTAGTGTCAATGTATCTTGATTATGCGGAAAGGCAAGTAAAACTTGGAAAGATTATTTCAATGCAAGAGTGGAAAGAAAAATTAGAAGTGTTCTTAAAAATAAATGAGTATAATATTTTAAAGGACAACGGAAAAATAAAAAGAGAGATAGCAGAAAAATTGGCTTTGGATGAATACAAAAAATATAGAGTTATACAAGACAAAAATTATGTTTCAGACTTTGATGAATTGGTAGAAGAAGCGAAAAACTTGAATAATAATTGAGGGATAAATTACAATATAGGAATAACTTTTAATAGGAGAAATAGAAAAACAAAAACTTTTTGACAGCATTCTTGAAAAAACTCAAAAATATATTAAAATATATACATATCGTGTAGCGAAAGCGTAAGTCCAGAAAAAAGGACTTGCGTTATTTTTTTGTTTAAAATTGAAAGGTGTGTGTAAAATGGAAGAAGTACAAAAAAATAAAATGGTGGAAATACCGATGAAAAAGTTACTATTAAAGATGGGGCTACCAATGATTGTTTCCATGGTGTAGCAAGCGTTATATAATGTTGTAGATAGTGTATTTGTAGCTAATATGGGAGAAAAAGGAGCACTTGCAAATCAGGCTTTAACAATAGCTTTCCCTATTCAAATTTTAATTATTGCAATAGGTGTTAGAACTGGTATTGGTTTAAATGCGTTGCTATCTAAAAGTTTAGGTGAAAATAATCAAGAAAAAGTAAATAAAGTTGCAGGAAATGGAATATTTTTAAGCGTTTGCATATTTATATTATTCTTGCTCTTTGGACTATCTGGCTCAGAATGGTTCATTTCATTATTTGCCAAAGGGAATGCCGAAGTTATATCTATGGGTACTACATATTTAAAAATATGTACATGTTTATCTTTAGGTTCGATTGGGTATACTGTGTATGAAAGATTTTTACAATCAACAGGAAAAACGATGTTATCAACTATTGCACAAATATCTGGAGCAGTAGCAAATATTGTTCTAGATTATGTATTTATATTCCCATTTAAGATGGGAGTATTGGGAGCTGCTTGGGCAACAGTTATAGGGCAGTTTATATCTCTAGCAGTTGCAATGATATTTCATTATACTAAAAATAATGAAATAAACGGCAATTTGAAATATATAAAGCCAGATATAGGTTTGATAAAAGGAATATATAAAATAGGAATTTCAGCAGCAATTATGCAAGCGTTATTATCTGTTATGATGGCAGGTATGAATGCTATTCTTGGCACAGCACAAGCAGATACAACTACCCTTGTTGGTTCGTTTGGCATATATTATAAAATACAGCAGATTGCATTGTTTTCAGCGTTTGGCTTATCCAACACCATAATATCTACATTAGCTTTTAATTATGGTATGAAAGATAAAAAGAGAATAAATGACTGTATTAAATATGGGGTTAGCGATACTGTAATTGTTACCTTTATCTTAACAGTTATATTTGAAATATTTGCAAAACTACTGTCTAATTTGTTTGCATTAGCTGGTGGTACAGCAAAAGAAATAATTGAAGTATGCACTATGTCACTTCGCATAGCAAGCATTGGATATATATTTATGGGATTTTCAGTTGCTGTTCAAGGCGTATTGCAGTCACTTGGATATGCACTAAGACCACTAATAATATCATTGTTAAGATTAGTCGTATTCGTATTTCCACTTATTGAATCTAGCGACAAAAATTTGTTAAAACTTTATCTTAATGATGTTGGCATTTTAACAAACCTTTTGTATAAGAATAATATCAAAGCTGTGCTAGATGATGAAATAAGTGTAAATTTAGGAGCTGTATATGAATCCGCCATTGCGAGCGAATTAAAAGCTCACGACCATAATTTGTTTTATTACGATAATAAAGCAAATGGAGAAGTAGACTTTTTGATAGATGACTATAAAGTGAAAAAAGGATATGTATTATCTAATGAGCGTAAAATTTTTGAGAAAGATAATATTATCTACATGCCAGTGTATATGATTATGTTTTTTTAGCATAACAAAATGTTGGTATAGGAAATGTAATTGTATATAGCATAAAGAGACTCAGAAGGGAGTAGTCTCTTCTGAGTTTTTTCTTGCAATTTGAAATTTCCCTTGAAAACTCCATTCACATATTATATAATATATCTTGTTAAATTAGGAAATGAGGTAATCGTATGACAATATCTGAAGAAGAAGTAAGACATATTGCAAGTCTTGCTAAACTAAAACTAAGTGATGAAGAAGTAAGAAAATTTAGTGTAGAGCTAGGACAAATAGCTGATTTCGTAGAGACTTTAAAAGAAGTTGATGTATCAGAAGTAAGCCCTACTGCTTTTATTGTGGATAAGACTAATGTGTTAAGAGAAGATGAATTAAAGCCATCTTTTGATAGAGAGCTTATACTTAAAAACGCACCTTCTAAGGACGCAGGCTGTATAAGTGTTCCTAAGGTTGTAGAGTAAGGAGAGGTGTAATTTATGTACGAGAAATATACATTGCATGAAATAGCAGAAAAAATTAAAAACAAAGAAGTAAGCATAAAAGCTGTTTTAGATGATACTTTTGCAAGAATTGATGCAATAGAGCCAAAAATTCAAGCTTTTGTAACTGTGTATCGTGATGAATCATATGAAAGAGCGAAAGTGCTACAAGAAAGATTAGATAAAGGAGAGAACATCGGAGTTTTAGGCGGTGTCCCTATCGCTATAAAAGATAATATGTGTATGAAAAATACGCAGACGTCATGTTCTTCTAAAATGCTAGAAAACTATATAAGTCCATATGATGCGACAGTTGTAGAAAGATTGGAGACTGCTGGTGCAATAATTATTGGTAAGACTAATATGGACGAGTTTGCTATGGGGTCATCTACTGCAACATCTGCATTTAAGAAGACAACTAATCCATGGTGCACAGAGTGTGTTCCTGGTGGTTCTTCTGGCGGAAGTGCAGCAAGTGTTGCAGCAGACATGGTATATGCGTCTCTTGGCTCAGATACAGGCGGAAGTATTCGTCAACCGGCTTCATATTGTGGTATAGTAGGTCTAAAACCTACATATGGACTTGTATCACGTTTTGGTTTAATTGCTTATGGTTCATCTTTAGACCAAATAGGACCATTTGGAAAAGATACTTTAGACACTGCAATTTTAATGAATGTTATAGCTGGTCACGACGAAAAAGACTCAACGTCAATGGAGTATGCTGTACCAGACTATACAGCAAGTTTAAATAACTCTGTAAAAGGACTAAAAGTAGGTGTGCCAGTTGAGTTCTTTAAAAATGGTTTAGCACAAGATAAATTAGATATATTTAATAAATCACTTGAAGTATTAAAATCTCTAGGTTGTGAAATAACAGAAGTATCATTAGAGTATGCAAAATATGCATTGCCAGCATATTACATAATTGCAACGGCAGAAGCATCTTCTAATCTTGCAAGATATGATGGAATTAAATATGGTTACAGGACGTCTGACTTTGATAGCCTTCAAGATATATATGCAAAATCTAGAACAGAAGGTTTTGGAGATGAAGTGAAAAGAAGGATTATGCTTGGAACTTATGTATTAAGTTCCGGATATTATGATGCATATTACAAACGAGCAGGACAAGTTAGAACGTTAATTGTAGACGACTTTAAAAAAGCATTTGAAAAGGTAGACGTTATTGCTCTTCCAACTACGACAAGTGGCGCATTCAAATTTGGTGAAAAATTATCTAACCCGACAGAAATGTATTTAGAGGATATATTTACAGTACCTGTAAATATTGCTGGAGTTCCTGCAATATCTATTCCTGGTGGAATGGAAAGCACTGGTCTTCCGATAGGTTTACAGTTTATTGGAAATGAGTTTAGTGAGGCATTACTTTTAAACATTTCACACGCCTATGAGAAGTCTACCGAATTTTCTAAAGTAAAGCCTAATATATAGAAGGGAAGATATTATGTTACAATCTAAAATTATTGGAGATACAAAAAAAGATTGGCCAAGTGAAGCATCTCTTAAAAGTCATGGTTTGCTTTTAAAGGGTGGATATATTAAACAAATGGCAAGTGGTATATTTACACTAATGCCAATGGGTAAACGAGTAGCACAAAATATTGAAAATATAATTCGTGAAGAAATGAATATGATTGGTGCTGAGGAAGTACTTATGCCAGTTGTAGCTACAAAAAAACTTTGGGATATGGCTGGAAGATATGACTCAGTGGGCTCTGAATTATTAAGATTTAAAGATAGAACAAATGCAGATATGGTATTGTCTATGACACATGAAGAAGCTGCTGTATTTACTGCTCTAAATGAAGCTACGTCTTACACAAAATATCCATTTTCAATATACCAAATACAAACAAAGTTTAGAGATGAAGCAAGAAGTAGAGGTGGACTTATTCGTGTAAGAGAGTTTACTATGAAAGATGCGTACTCTTTCCACACAAGTGAAGAAAGCCTAAATGAAGTGTATGACGAGTATTACAGAGCATATAACAGAATATTTACAAGAGTAGGTATTCCAGAAGTTGTAGCTGTTGCATCAGACACTGGTATGATGGGCGGAAGTGGCGCTCATGAGTATATGCTACTTTGTGACGCCGGCGAAGACAAAATAGTTACTTGTAGTAGTTGTAGTTATAGTGCGAATATGGACGTTGCAGAATGTAAATATGATGGTGTGTCATGCTCAGAAGAGACTGAAATGGAAGAAGTATATACACCAGACGTAAAAACAATAGACGCATTAGAAGAATTTTTAGGAGTTTCAAGAAAACAATTTGCAAAAGCAGTTGTATATTACAGAATTGACACAAACGAAACAGTAATTGTATTTGTTCGTGGAGATAAAGAAGTAAACGAAACAAAATTAAGAAATATGCTTAAAGTAGATGATGAGGCACTTGTACCAAAAGTAGAAGAAGAGACAGATGGTATTTGTTATGGCTTTATTGGACCAGTAGGGCTTAAAGCTAATGTCACAGTTATTTATGATAAATCATTAGAGGGCGAGAAAAACTTAATTGCTGGTGCAAATAAAGAAAACTATCATGTAAAAGGAATAAACCTAATGCGTGACGTAGAAAACGTTCAGTTTGTAGATGTATCTAAAATTACTACTGAAGATATGTGCTCTATGTGTGGTAAGAAAACAATAAATATATCTAACGGAATAGAAGTTGGAAATATATTTAAACTAGGCACTAAGTATACTAAAGCACTTGGTATGGTGTATCACGATGAAGCAGGTCGCGAAAATACCCCTATCATGGGATGCTATGGAATTGGCGTAGGACGTCTTATGGCATCTGTGTTGGAGGCTAGAGGCACAGAAAAAGCAACTAATTGGCCAGTGGAAATTGCACCATATGATATACATATTGTGCCAGTAGATTATACAAAAAATGAACAAGTAAAACTAATAGCAGATGATTTGTATACTAAGTTGTTAGGACAAAAACTAGAAGTATTGCTTGATGATAGAAATAAAAGTGCTGGTGTAAAATTTGCAGACTCAGATTTAATTGGTGCAAATATTCGAATTGTCGTAAGCCCAAGAAACCTTGAACAAGACAAGCTTGAATTAAAAATTAAAGGTCAGACTGATGTAATACTTGTAGATAGAAGCGAAATTTACGCAAAGATAGAAGAAATAATGAAAGGATGGAAAAAGTAATGAGAGATGACTATGAAGTTATAATTGGACTTGAAGTGCACGCAGAACTTGCCACAAAAACAAAAATATATTGTGGTTGTTCTACAGAATTTGGCTCAGACCCAAATACACATTGTTGCCCAATATGTACTGGAATGCCAGGAGTACTGCCTGTGCTTAATAAAAAAGTTGTGGAGTATGCAGTTAAAATGGGACTTGCTACAAATTGTGAAATAGCAAGATTTTCTAAGCAAGATAGAAAGAATTACTTCTATCCAGACCTTCCAAAAGCATACCAAACGTCACAATACGATTTGCCACTTTGTGAACATGGCTTTGTAGAATTTATGGTAGGAGATACTAAAAAGAAAGTTGGAATAACAAGAATTCATATAGAAGAAGATGCAGGGAAACTTATACATGACCCATACACAGGCGACACATTAGTTGACTTTAACAGATGTGGTGTGCCTCTAATTGAAATAGTATCAGAGCCAGATATACGTTCTGCAGAAGAAGCAGTAGGATATATGCAAACACTAAAATCTACATTAGAGTATTTAGAGATATGTGACTGTAAAATGCAAGAAGGCTCTTTAAGATGTGATGTAAACTTATCTGTAAGAAAGAAAGGCGAAACTAAATTTGGTACTCGTACAGAAACTAAAAACTTGAACTCATTTAAAGCAATAATGAGGTCTATTGAATTTGAAACAGAACGTCAAATAAAAGAATTAGAAGCAGGTGGCACAATTTACCAAGAAACTAGACGCTGGGATGATGACAAGGGAATAGGATATGCAATGCGTACAAAAGAAGATGCGCACGATTACAGATATTTTCCAGAGCCAGATTTAGCTCCTATTGTACTAACTGAGGAATACATAAATGGTATAAAAGAAAGTTTGCCAGAAATGCCAAATATAAGGCGTGAAAGATATATTAAAGAATTTGGTTTACCAGAATATGACGCTGAACAAATTACAAATTCAAAACATATGGCAGAGTTCTTTGATGAAGCAGTTAAGGTTTGTGGTAATGCTAAACTTGTATCTAATTGGTTAATGAGTGATGTAGCAAGAATACTTAACGAGCAAGAAATAGACATAACAGAAGCAAAATTTAGTGCAACTCATTTAGGAGAACTTATATCTCTTATAGAGAAAAACGTTATATCTTCTGCAATAGCTAAAAAAGTATTTGAAGAGATGGCAGTAAGCGGAAAGAGGCCAGAAGAAATAGTTGAAGAAAAAGGGCTAAAACAAGTTACAGATGAAGGTGCAATTCGCGAGATTGTCGTAAAAGTGTTAGACCAAAACCCAGCTTCTGTTGCTGACTATTTAGCAGGAAAAGAAAAAGCTATGGGCTTTATAGTTGGTCAAACAATGAAAGAGTCAAAAGGTAAAGCAAATCCTGGAATAGTAAATAAGCTAATAAAGGAAGAGCTTGAAAAGAGGAGATAAAAATTTAGTGCCGTTTAGTGTCATTTAGTGTTATAGCGTGTCATTTGGGACGTTTCTAAATGACACTTTTGTTGTATAGTATAATTTAGTTGTTATTTAGTGTCATTTAGAAACGTCCCAAATGACATATTAAGTTATTAAGTAAAAAAGTTATTTTAGGTAGTTCACAAACTCAAACTTTTATGGTATAATTTAACAGAATTAGGAAATGAGGAGAGTTTTAAATGACAAAAAAAACAGCACTAGTAACGCTTGGCTGTTGTAAAAATGAAGTAGATAGCGAGCTTATTTTAGGCTTTTTAAAATCTAAAGGCTTTGAAATTACAACTGATTTAAGCGTAGCTCAAGTTATTATAGTAAATACATGTGGGTTTATAGAATCTGCAAAACAAGAAGCAATAGATACAATTTTAGATATGGCAAGCTTTAAAGAAGATGGAGTTTGTGAAGATTTAATTGTGACAGGTTGCTTAGCAAAAAGATACAAAAAAGAAATTTATTCTAACATTCCAGAAGTGGATTTGGTAATAGGAGTAGATGAATATAACAGCATAGACCAAATTTTTTCAGAATATTTCAATCTAAGACAAGAAAATCTAGGTTTAGACTTTAATAATAGAATGATATCGACGAAGTTCCCAACAGCATATTTAAGAATAGCAGACGGTTGCAACAATAATTGTACATATTGCGCTATACCTTTAATACGTGGAACATTGAAAAGCAGAAAGATTGAAGATATAGTAAAAGAAGCTGAAGGCCTTGTAGAAAAAGGAATAAAAGAACTTGTTGTTATAGCTCAAGACACAACGTCTTATGGCATAGATATATATGGAAAGTCAATGCTTCACGCTTTACTTAAAGAGCTATCTAAGTTAAATTGTGAATGGCTACGTGTGCTATATATGTATCCTGGAAAAGTAAATGACGAGCTTTTATTGGAGATTAAAAACAACCCAAAAATATGTAAGTATTTTGATTTGCCACTTCAACATATTTCAGACAATATGTTGAAAGCAATGAACAGGCATACAAATAAACAGGAAGTATATGAGCTGATATATAAAATAAGAAATGTCGTGCCAGATGCGGTTATTAGGACAACCGTTATGACAGGATTCCCAGGAGAAACAGATAAAGATTTCGAAGAGTTAAAACAGGCGCTTGTTGATTTTGAATTTGATAGATTAGGTGCATTTACATACTCTGCAGAAGATGATACAAAAGCAGGAGTTATGGAGTGCCAAATACCAGAAGAAGTTAAACAAGCACGTTATGACGAAATTATGAGACTGCAGCAGCAGGTATTAGAAAAACAAATGGCAAAAAACATTGGTAAAACGCTTAAAGTGTTAGTACAAGATGTGTCACAAGATGAAAAGTATTTTGAGTGCAGGTCATATATGGACGCACCAGATGTTGATCCTAAAATATATTTGCCTATCACCAAAGATACGTCCAATATTATAATTGGAGACTTTTATAACGTGAAAATAACAAAAATTCACGGTTATGATTATATATGCGAATACGTAGAAGAAAAGGAGTTAGATTATGTATAGTAAAGAAGATTTAAAAAACAGTACATTAACAGAGCTAAGAAGTATAGCTGAAAGCATTAAACTTGATGGCTATGAAAGATTAAAAAAAGAATATTTAGTAGAAGAAATTGTTTCTAAATTGGAAGAGAAAAAAGAGCTAGATGTAAAAAACGATATGCACATAGAAAACCCAGAAACAGACTATATTGCAGAAGGAATACTTGAAGTATTAGCTGATGGCTTTGGCTTTTTAAGAAGTGATAACTATTTATCTGGCAATAAAGATATATATGTATCCGTAGTGCAAATTCGTAGATTTAATTTGTCTACTGGAGATAAATTAAAAGGTATTGCAAGATTTACATCAGATCCAGCAAACAAATTCCCTTCAATGATATTTATTGAAAGTATAAATGGGGATAGAATAGAAGTAGCATTAAAACGCAAAGCATTTGACGCTCTAATTCCAATATATCCATGTGAGAAACTAAAATTGGAAAATGGAGAAACTTCAACTACAATGAGACTTTTAGATATAGTTGCACCAATTGGTAAAGGTAGTCGTGGTATGATAGTTGCTCCGCCAAAAGCTGGTAAAACAACATTGTTAAAACAAATTGCTACAAGCATTTTGAAAAACAACCCAGAAGTTGTCCTTATGGTCTTGCTTATAGACGAACGTCCTGAAGAAGTAACAGACATTGAACGTTCAATAGACGCCGAAGTTGTGTCTTCAACATTTGATGAGGCACCAGAACATCACATAAAAGTTGCACGTATGGTGCTAGAAAGAGCAAAAAGACTTGTTGAACATAACAAAGATGTTGTAATACTTCTAGATAGTATAACACGTCTTGCTAGAGCTAATAACTTAACAATAGAGCCTTCTGGTAGAACGTTGTCTGGTGGTTTGGATCCAGCATGTCTACATTTTCCAAAGAGATTTTTTGGAGCTGCAAGAAACATTGAAAATGGAGGAAGCTTAACAATTTTAGGAACTGCTTTAATTGATACAGGAAGCAGAATGGACGATATTATATTTGAAGAATTCAAAGGTACAGGTAATATGGAAATAACGCTAGATAGAAAATTAAGTGATAGACGTATATTCCCATCAATAGATATAATTAAGTCTGGAAGCAGACGTGATGACTTGTTGTTAACTGAAAAAGAACAAGCTGCTCAAAGTGTTATCCGTAAGCTTATAGCAAATCAAAATGCTGCAGGACAATTAGATATTATAGAGAAAATTATTACTATGATAAATAAAACTAAAACAAACGAAGAATTTATGGAGCTTTTAAATAAACAAGTTAAAAAAACATCTAAAGAATAAATTTTAAGGTAAGCACGTAGTTATATGTGCTTACTTTTTATATATCTAATATCTAATATTTAAGTTTTGGTGTGAAGGTGTGTGAAAGAAAAATTATAAAATAACAAAAAAATGCTTGCATTTTTCAAGTTATATAGTATAATATCTTTTGTGAGGAACATAGGGGTATAGTTCATTGGTAGAATAAGAGTCTCCAAAACTCCAGAGCTAGGTTCGATTCCTAGTACCCCTGCCAAGAATATATTTAGATTTAAAGAGGGAATTCGCCCTCTTTTTTTTAGTGCGATTTTAAGTTGTTGTTGCAGGACAAAAGAATGAAAAAAATTAAAAAAAGCGTAGAAACATTGAAGCA
>CAYZTN010000043.1:0-10311 GCA_964481385.1 uncultured Clostridium sp.
AAGTCACAGAATAATTTTATCTTTTTAGGGTGAACTAATCAAAAAATATTGACAGCTTTTTGTTCATTTTTTTGTTTTTCTCACGAAATCGCGATTTTTGAAATGCCAATTTTACACGAAAGCAAATATTTTATTGCAATTACTTTTACTATTTGTTATACTTTTAAGCATATAAGGGTGTGTTAATTTATGAAAAAGAAAAAGTTAATTATTATTTTAATAGCAATAGTTGCTATTTTACTTGTAGCTGTTATGTCACCAATTATTTGGTATAACACAAGCATTTCTCCTGTGTCAGATGATACAGAAAAAAGAAAAGTAGAAATCGAAATTGGAAGTTCTAATGATACGATAGGAAGTGTATTAGAAGAAGCTGGAATTATTAAAAATAAACTTGCATTTAAAATATATTCAAAGCTAAATAATGTAGAAGGCCTTCAAGCTGGAACATATTATCTAAGTCCTTCTATGACGTTAGATGAAATAATATCTAGTTTAAAAAGTGGTGTTGTATTTGCAGAAACAAGCTTTAACGTTACGTTTATAGAGGGAACATCTATGAAAATGTTTGCTAAGTATATTTCCCAAGTAACAAACAATACAGAGCAAGATGTTTACGACTTATTAAAAAACGAAGAATATTTAAATAAAGTAATTGAAAAGTATTGGTTTGTAACAGATGAGATAAAGAATAAAAATATATACTATCCATTAGAAGGTTACCTATTCCCAGATACATATAGCTTCGAATCTCGTGACGTAAGTGTAGAAACTATATTTGAAGCCATGTTAAATCAAATGGATAAAGTTCTAACTAAATACAAAGCTGATATTGAAAAAAGCAATTACTCTGTACATGAACTTCTGACCATGGCGTCAGTTTGCGAGAAAGAAGCTGTTAAAGCAGAAGACAGAGCAGAAGTTGCAGGTGTCTTTTACAACAGACTTAAAGTAGGAGACTCACTAGGAAGTGACGTTACTACATACTATGCAATAGGTGTTGAACTTGGAGAAAGAGACTTATACCAATCTGAACTTGACGCATATAACGCATACAACACAAGAGGTCCAAACATGGGTGGAAAACTTCCAGTAGGTCCAATTTCAAATGTAGCCGAGTCTTCAATTAAAGCTGCAATTTATCCAGCTGATACAGATAATTATTTCTTTGTTGCAGATAAATACGGAAAACTGTACTTTACTAAGACAAATGCAGAACATGTTCAAATGACAAACAAATTAATACAAGATGGTTTATGGATAGAATTTTAATTTAAAATATTTATATGTATTTACACATTTATACATATATAATTCATAAAAAAGCAATGGTCGCAAAATCTAACCATTGCCTTTTTTTAGCATATTTGCAAGCTTAATATATTTTTCAGTTGGTATTTCTTCCGCTCTTACATTTTCACTAAAGCCTAAACTTACAATATATGATGTAAGTTCTTCTTTCGTAACACTAAATACATTTGCATTCATTACTGAGTTTATAACTTTCTTTCTTCTAGCAGAAAACGCAGCTTTAACAAGCCTCTTAAACAGTTCCTCGTCCTCTATCCCCTTAGCCTTATCCAAATTCATCTCAAGTTTTACAACAGCTGACGTAACATTTGGTTCTGGAATAAATGACGTGTTTGGAACAATTGTTACAAGAGACGCATCTGATACATAGTTTGTATTTACAGTAAGCGCTCCGTATTCTTTGCCCTTTGGCGTAGCTAAAAGACGTTCTGCCACTTCACGTTGCACCATTATAACTATATCTGTAACATACTCTTTATACTTTAACAATTTAAAAAGTATCGGCGTTGTAATGTAATACGGAAGGTTCGCTATTACTTTAACTGAACCTTTAATATATTCTTTTAAATCCACATTCATTATATCTTCATTTACAAGTTCAAAATTATCTTTATCTCCAAATCTGGACTTCAAAATTTCTATCATATCGGCATCTATCTCAAGAGCTATAACCTTACCTGCCTTATCTAATAAATACTCGGTTAAGTTTCCAAGGCCAGGACCTATTTCTATTACCGTATCTTCTTTTGATACGTTTCCTGCTTCAACTATTTTTTCAAGCACCGAATCATCCACCAAAAAGTTTTGACCGAATCCTTTTTTAGCATGCAAACCAAATCCATTTAACAATTCTTTTGTCTTATTTAATGTGTTCATAAATTCTCCTTTTAAAAAAGTCGCAGGTCAATACCTTGCGACTATAATCCACCATTTTGAGTTAATCTTGCTTTTACTTCCATTATTTTATTTGCATATCTCCATGAATATGCTGTACCACCATTATTTAAATAGTTCCTATATCCTACATCACCAAAGTTATATGCATTAAGCGCGTGTCTTTCTAAAAGTTCGCCACTATAGCTTTTTCCCCATGATTTATAGTATCTTGCTATCCAATATGTACCAGCTTTAATGTTATCATAAACATTAAGAAGATCGGTTACACCAACATTTCTGTTTAAATAGTTATAGTTACACATATTTATCTGACAAATACCATAGTCGTTTGTTGCACTTATAGCATTTGTGTTATATCCACTTTCAACATACATAAGTGCAAGCATCGTTTCGTATGGTACACCATACCTTTTGCACATGTTATATGTATATCTTTGAAGATCTGCACTAAGTTTTATGTTATACAACTTAAAACCACTATCTACTGCAAAATCATCAACAGTTACTCTATTTACAGAGCTTCTTGATACAGTAGAAATACTGGTACCTACCTCTATTATCTGATTTTGAGCCTCTTTTGTTGTAACATCACTTATTACATTTTTAGCAATTTCTTTGCCGTCTAAATATTGAATTGTATATGTTATATCTTTTTCGCCAGACACACCTGATTGTAAAGTAGTAATCTGCCCTCTGGCAACGCTTGCATTATTTTTCTTTTCTATTTCAAATTCAACTGTTTCAGTATCTTTTACTATTTTTTCAGTTACAATAGAATTTGCTTCTACAATAAAACTATCTATATCAAGTTCTGCATTCGTTCCTTCTATGTATATTTTAATTGTCATATTGTCTTCAATCCTATTATCTTTACTAGGGTATACAACAGCTCTTTCATCTATGTATATTCCGTTTTGCATAAGCATACCTTCTACTGTATTTGACATAGTTGTTATTTGTATTTCACGTCCATAATAATCTAGCATTACAACTTTAGATTGAAAATTTACAACAACCAATCCTACAGTAACAAAAACTACCATACACATAATCATAACAGATATCTTTTTTAATATATACATGTTATTTTTTTCCTTTTCTTCCAAAGAAATTCCTCCTTCCGAATACATCGGACAATATTATTATACTACTTTTAATATTGCTTGTCAAATTCAAATATTTTTTTGACAAAATTCTATTATTTAATCGTATTTGCCAGCGTTATTGGGAGCGTGTTATTTTTTATATGTCATTTGGGACGTTTCGGGAGCACTGAAAAAGTCGATATTTTAAAAATATTAAACATTTAAATCAATGTTTTTTAGATTTTAAGTTTACCATAAATTCACTTTTTCAGCAATCCCGAAACGTCCCAAATGACATACCCAATGGCGCCTATAATTATGTTTTTATTTACACAACTGTTGCATTTTATATTTTTCAATGATAAAATACTTATCATGTGAGGAGGTAATAATCATGACATGGTTAATCATTTTAATTGTTATTGTAGTTATTCTATTGCTTTGGATAATAGGCATATATAACAAACTAGTTTCTCTTAAAATGAGAGTTAAAAATGCTTGGGCACAAATTGACACTCAACTTAAAAGAAGATTTGATTTAATTCCTAACTTAGTAGAAACTGTAAAAGGATATACTAAACACGAAGAAGAAACTTTGACAAAAGTAGTTGAAGCACGAAATAAATATGTTGCTGCTTCTGGTAGCGTTGAAAGTTCTGCTGAAGCCGAAAAGGCTTTAAATGCTTGTTTAAAACAATTATTTGCTTTAGCAGAAGCCTATCCAGATTTGAAAGCAAACGAAAACTTCACAGCTTTACAAGTTGAACTATCTGGAACAGAGGATAAAATTGCATATGCAAGGCAATTTTATAACGATACTGTTACAATGTACAACGAAGCTTTAATGGTTTGCCCAAACAACATAGTTGTTTCAATGTTTGGTAAATCAAAATTTGAAGAAGCTAAATTCTTTGAAATCGACAGTGAAGAAGAAAGAAAGAACGTAAAAGTTCAATTTTAGGTGATAAAAATGATACTTGAAAATGTTAGAAAAAATAAAATTAGTTCGTTTTTCATAGTATCAATATTTATTACAGTTATAATGGTGGGGGTATATTTTGTATGCTTATACAATGGCTTTGGAACAGCTACCGCTGTATTTATCGCTCTTGTGTTTTCTGTAATCCCTACCATTATTTCATATTACAATTGTGATAAAATGGTACTGAGTCTAAATCACGCGCGTCCCGCTACTCGTGAGCAAGATTTACAGTTAAGCGTGCTTTTAGAAAATTTATGTATTGCTTCCGGGCTTCCAAAGCCTAAGCTATACGTAATAGAAGATGTATCACCTAATGCTTTTGCAACAGGTAGAAATCCAGAACATGCAGTAATTTGTGTTACAACTGGGCTTTTAGAAAAACTAGATAAATATGAACTAGAAGGAGTGCTAGCACATGAAATGGCTCATATTAAAAATTATGATATATTGTTATCTACAGTTGTATCAGTTTTTGTAGGTTTAGTTGTAATTTTATCAGATATAACATCAAGATTTGCATTTAGAGGCAGAAGAAGTAGAGACGAAAACAGCAGATTTGATTTAATTGTTGCAATAATTGCTATACTTTTCATGATTTTGTCACCAATATTTGCAACACTTATGCAACTTGCAATATCTAGGAAACGTGAATTTTTAGCAGATGCAACTGGTGTTGAGTTTACACGTAACCCTCAAGGACTGATTGACGCTTTAACAAAAATATCTAGTGATACTGCAGTTCCAACAAACATTTCAAATAAAGCAACTGCACATATGTATATTTCTTCTCCACTTAAAGAAAAGAAAAAGAAATCAGATTTGTGGTCTACACATCCATCTACTGAAAGAAGAATTGAAGCTTTACAAAATATACATTAGAATTATATAACAAATTAAAACAACAAGATAAACATGAAATATTTAAAAGAAAGAGGTAACTATATGGAAAGAAAAAGAGGATTTGAAAAAGCAAAAGGCTTTGAAGATTATGATTTAATTATGCCCGTAAGGAAAACTAAACATTCTGCAGGCTATGATATTTGTGCAGCCGAAGACTGCACAATACCACCATTTGTATTTGGCACAAAGCCTACACTTGTAAAAACAGGGCTTAAAGCATATATGCAAGATGACGAATATTTAATGCTTTGTAATAGAAGTTCAAACCCATTTAAAAAAGGAATAGTGCTTGCTAACAGCGTTGGTATAATTGATGCAGATTACTATGGCAACCCAGATAACGATGGTGCATTTTCATTTGCGTTCTATAATTTTTGGGATAAACCATTAGAAATTAAAAAAGGAGACGTGGTAGGACAAGGAATATTTAAAAAATTCCTCGCGACAGATGACGATATCGCTCTGGATGTGCGTTTAGGCGGATTTGGTAGTACAAGCAACTAATTAATTAAATCGCATAATTTAATTAATAGTGTCATTTGAAAACGTCCCAAATGACACTATTAATTGTTTCTCAAGTATATAAAAAACAGGAGTAACTTCCTGTTTTTTATAATCATATTTTTAATATCATTCAACACTGTTATTTTTCTTATTGTTTGTGCCAAACAACTCATCAAATTTTCTTTCAAGTTCTTCTTGTAAATCTAGCTTTTTTACATCATTTTTTATACTGTCTATTGGCTTTTCAGTTTTTGTATCAGAAATATCTATTGTAATATCATCAAGCTTAGTATTTTCTGATTTTACAGCTTCTCTTGCTCTATTCTTTCTAGCATCTAAATGTGCATGAACGTCCATAGTATGTATTTCAACGCTTTCTGGTTTAATCATTTCGGACATGTTGTGTATTTTAAAACGTTCCACCTCTTCACGTGCTGGATGATACTTAAAATACCATGCCTTCTTAGCAAGTATCGGCTTCAAACCACGGACAAGTATTATTTCATCATCCATTGCCAAACGTTTAAGTTCATCTATCGTCATAAGTTCTCTTCCTTGACGTTGTTCACTATATGAATAGCCTTGCGTTTCGTAGTCTTTCTTATCCCTGTTCTTTGACTTGGATTGGAATGTCAATGTTTTCTGTCCTAATGATTTTGAAAAGTACTCACAAGTTTTAATTGACTGACTTCCCAAAAATATCTGTGTATCACAGTTAGATATTATGTTTTCATGCAAGTCCTTATACAAATCAACTAATTGGTCTAAGGACTGTACTATAATGCTCATAGATATAAGTCTTGAACGGCTTGTACTTAGTTTTTGGTTAAAATCTGGTATTTTACCTATGTTTGCAAACTCGTCAAGTAGCAAATATGTTGGTTGCTTTAATGCTCCACCATTTCTATCCGCTTGAGCATATAATCTTTGCAACAATTGACCATAAAATATAGTTAAAATGTAATTATATGTTGAGTGAGAGTCAGGAGATATTACATATATAGCCATTTTTTTCTCTCCTAGTGCCTCAAAGTCAATATCATTCGATGTAGTTAACCTCTGCATACTAGGGCTATCAAAGTGAGATAGTTTTGATACAAGAGAAATAGCTATACTTTGTTTTGTTTTATCAGCACCAACCCTTATACCTTCATATTCTTTTCTACCTGGATGTTCTGGTGCAAGTTCACCAACAAACAAATCATCAAAGATACTTTCATCAGCACCACCAGCTCTTACTATATTAAGACAGCTAGATAAGTTTCTTTCTTCTTCTGGTAAAGCAGATATAACATAATATATACAAGCCTTAAGTAGCATTTTGGCCGTGTTATCCCAGAAAGGATCTGCTGCTTTTCCGCCACCTTCACCGCCTTCTACTATTGTATGTGCTATAATATCAACGTCTGCATAATCTTGAATATGTGCTAAAGGATTGTACCTATTGCTGTATTCTGGGTCAACAAGATTTAACACTTTTACTTCATAACCATAATTTGCTAAGTATTTCGATGTCTCACGATATAGCTCTCCTTTTGGGTCGGTTATAACATAAGAGCCAAGTCTTTGCATTATATTTGGTTTTACAAAGCATGCAGATTTACCTGTACCAGAGCCACCAAATACCAATATATTTTTATTTACTTTTACTTTTTTACCGTCAAGTCCTAAATAGTGGTCACGACTTAAAATAAAACCTTCGTGCTTATTTAAAATCTCAGTTCCATCTGGATTTTTACGGAACTCTTCTCCATGTTTACTCCAGTCACTTGAACCGTGTTCCTCTCCTTGATAATCGTGTGTTTTACGGTTTTTAGATATAAACTTTATCGACATATATATGAATGCTACTAAAACTATGCCACAAAGTACAAGATATGTTTGTTGAAGATTACCACCATCAAAAAGCGTATTTATCACTGTAATTGGTTTCAATATGTATTCAGACCAATTATTTGCACCATTTATTAATTTGCTTCCTTCGCCCTCAGACAATTCCATAGCGGTCATAAAACCACCTAAAAAAGGTACACAAACTATCAAATACACTATAACGACAACTAGTACTTTCCATTTATATTCATTCCACTTCATTTGTTCTCAGCCTCCTATACTATTGGTCCGTCGTGCGCTTTCAAATCAATTGAAAGGTCTAAACCTTCAACTGGAATTTGCACACCTTCTGTATAATCCAACTTTTTTCCCTCTATATCTGGAGACATTCCAAGCATTCTAGCCATTGCACTATTTATTTCTAGCACCACATATGTCCTAAGAGGCAGTATTTTACATCTTCCTTTCACTTCTTTTGTTTGATTATCCACATAAAGTGAAGGCGTAACTTCTTCACAAGTCACAGTATCCACAATAGTAAAGCGTCTCTTCATATTTGGAGTATAATTAAATTCTTTATATTCAATTCCATCTGCATTAAATATACTACCATAATTTATATTCTCACTTACTTCACTAGGCGTAAAGCCATTTTTATCTAATACACCTGCACTTAATATAGCTTTCTTATTTGCAAGAGTAAGTAATACTATATCTTGCGCTTTGCCATCATCTATAACGCTAAATTCCTTTGTAATTTTTCCGTCATTTTGTAGATTTGTACTTTGTAATTTTTGCAAACTATAAAAAGGGATATTAGCGGTTCTATCTTCTTCTACTAAAAAAGCTAAAGTGTTCATACCTGGTATATCTGTTATCTCAAATTTATTTGTTTGAATATATTCCATCATTTTTCCTCCTACATCTACAAGCATTATATATCATACATTTTATTATTTCAATAATTTATTATAAAAAATATCGCATTTGTTATATTGGCGATAAATTCGCAAGTAATAATCCTATATTTATATATTGTGTACTAATTAATATATATACTTAAGCAATATTTACCATTATATATCAGTTATAAGTATTAATATAACATTACCTATAAAGGAAAAATGCAAGCCACTAGAATTTTCAATGTAGCTCGCATATTTTTATTTAATTATACATCACTCTTTATATTTGTAACCTAGAAAGTTGCGGCTAGACGCAGACTTGCACTCTCATTAGTTTTAAGATTACGTATATAACGGTAATAAAAATCCGCTATGCACGCATACTGTGATGTCCAATAACGACCATTCAATCCATATTCAGTAGAATATTCTGAAGTTGTTAGGTCAGCACCAATACTTACAACAAATGCGGTGTACTCCTCAGCATTTGGAACAAACCATTTAACATTTTCTAAAGTTTTTTCTTCTTTACCTCCATATACTTGGTCTTGAATTACTCCCCAAATATCTTGAGCATTTTGTTCTCCAAATACTTTTGAATTCCACTTTTCTATCATAACATGAGTGTTTTGTTTCCCATATCCAAAGGTGTTTGACGTTACCTCGTATAGAGTATTATTTCCACTCGCTGAATTATACCAATAATAATTTGTACCAGAATTTACATCTTCTAGTGCCATTACATAAAATCTATCTTCTCCTTTTCCTATTGACTTTAACACTGGATATGTACCATAACCATTAGCGCCTTTTACCATATAACTCGCTTGACTTATATAATAATCTTTTACTGCGCTTTTGTCTTCTATAGGTGATATTGCATATGTTATTATTGGTGTTCCTGAAGGCTTATTCCATTTACCGCTTCCGCCTTTACACAAATCTACAAATATTACGCCGTCTACTACACCATCTCCATCTATATCTGCAAAATAACCTACATAAGAGTCTGTTTTAGATATAAATTCTAGGTTCATTCCCATACTTTCTACTATTTCTTGTTCAGTTTCGTCTGTACTTTGATATATTAACATTCCATCTATTACTTTTAAACCTTCTTTGTGCTTATCTGATATATTCCCAAATATTTTTGAAAATTCAGCATCTTCGTACGTTAAAGTTAATTTAGTTCTATCAAACGTTGAATCATTAGCAAGTTGATTTGTTACATACATTTCATATATCTCTTTATATTTCGACATATCTGATTTAAATACAGTTTTTGTTGTTTCGTCTATCACATCTGTATTGGATAAACTAATTATTACTGCTGAAGCCAATATAGTTATAACCAATATAGTTATAACAAGTACAATAAGCGAAATTGCATTTTTTGATTTAATGCTATTTACCATAATTCTCCTCCTCCTTTATATTATGGCTGTTTTTAGGAAATTACACAAATTCTCTGATACTATTAATAAGAACATTTATATTTAAAGGCACAAAAACTACGCATTACATACAGTTTTTATGTACGCAATGCGTAGGTCAATATCGTATTGTCCTTGAATTCTAATATTTAGAAGGTTTTTTGCCCCCCCCATTTACATATTTTTCCAAGAAATGTTATCATATTCTTGGACCTCCTTTCATTTTATATCAATTAACGGACTCGTTGTTCCCATCAGATGAAGTCGTTAAGATCCCGTTAACTTAACTGTGTCATTTTCATCAGATTAATTGGATCCCGTTAACTTAACTGTGTCATTCATATTGATATAAAGTAATTTCTGGATAGACACTACCCGAATAAATACCTATTTGTTTTTCGCACCCATCCTCTTACATCGATTAGTCTACCACATAATTTTTTCTTTGTCACTATTTTCTG
>CAYZTN010000044.1:0-10199 GCA_964481385.1 uncultured Clostridium sp.
AATTTTAGGGCTTATGTTTAAATTTTTTTGGGACATTTTCAAAAATCATTGACAGTTTTTTCCATTATGGTTGTAAGCATTTTTGTTATTATGCAAAAAAGAAGCTAATAACTAATACTACTTATTAAGTATATTAGTTATTAGCTTCTTTTTGAATTAAAAATTACTCTTTCTTTAGTTTACATATTTTGACTACGCCTTCTCCAAATGAGTCACAAAATACGTAATATTTACCGTCACTTAATACATTCTGTCCTTTGAACACACCAAAATATACAGTATACATCTCATGAACATTGCTACTATCTCTTACATGTACAAGAGTGTCGTCAAAATACAAATATTTTCGATAGACACTATCGCCATTTTGTAAGTGCTTATACTTTAAATTTCTGACTTTAAAGTTACAACTATATATAGTATTTCCAACTGTTAAGCTTTCTGGCAAATCTTTTATCTGAGTACCGTTTAAGTCGATCCAACCACCGACAGTAAGTCTTTCTGGCAAATTCGTTATGGGAGTATCACTTAAATCTAAATTGCCTCCTACAACTAAATCGTCTGGCAACCTTGTTATTAGAGAACCTCTTAAATGAAGACTTCCGCCAACAATTAAGTTTTGTGGCAAACTTGTTATCTCAGTATTAGTCAAATCCAGACCTTTTCTTACTTTCAGACCTTCGGGTAATTCTTTTATTGAAGAACCGCTCAAATTGAGATAACCGCCAACGGATATATCTTTTGGTAAAGTAACTATATTTGTATTACTCAAATATACGTTGCCTTTTACGCTTAAACCGCTCGGTAACTCAATTATTGGCGTTTCGGTCAAATCAAGCCACCCGTCAACCGTAAGATTATCTGGCAACCGTGTTATACACGTACCAAAAAAATCCATGTTGCCGTTGTTTTTCTCCAGCATTTCATATGCTTCTTTTAATGTAATTTCCATGTTCCCTCCAAAATTAAATTTAATTTTGACACATAAGTATCTGCTTATAATTATATCATACTTGTCAACTGTTATATTATGAATAATTTTATCTATCTATCCTAAACATATACATATCTTTAGTATAACAATCATTATATATATTTTTTAGCATTTTCGCTCCTATGACATTTTGTAATATTCCACTTTTACCGACTCCCAAATTGCAATATACATTTGGCATATTATCAATTTCATCCATTACACCTAAACCGTCATTTGTCTGTAAAAACAGGCCATAAAAACAATTCTTAATCTTAAAATTGTCTTCATTTAATAACTTTAATAATGTGCTATATAGCTTTTTATATTTACCATCTGCTTGCTTTTCTTCATATATATCACTCATACTGTCTGCTTTTTTTCTAATATCTTCACCACTTAGTATTACATGATTGTCAGTTATTCTCAAAATTTTATCCGTTCCGTTTTCTTTTGCAACGAAAGGCATTGACCTTATGCTAGAAGGTAGTTTAGCTACCACGTTATACGTTTTATATATATCTACTGTATCTTCTTTCAAATACTTTACTAAATCTATTCCTGTAGCTAGAATCACCTTACTTGCGTGTATCTTAAACCTATTTGTTGTCTGGACTTCTACTTCTTGCTCTTTTGAATTTATACTTTCAGCACAAGTATTTTCATATACTTCTACATTTGACATTTTACTTAACATTTGTATCAATTCCTGATTAAAAATATATGGATCTAATATTATGCCTTTATCCTTGTATTCTAATGCAGAATAAATATCTAAGACTTCGTTTTGTTCAATTAAATTGATACGTTCCCCTCGACTACTTTCAGTATCATATATCTTAGATAGTGCAAACCTCCCAGTTGCTCTTGACGAAAAGTTTAAAAAATCACACTCTGTATATTCTACCTCAAATCCACATTCTCTCATATCTTGTACAATCTGACCTAAATCCAACTTAGCTTCGGCAAAAAGTGTACGTAATCTCTTTACTTCGCTTACGCTTTTCTTCACGCAATTTATATTTTCCAAATTACAATTAACTGCTCCCATATTTTCCAATGTTGAGTTAAATCCAATTAAATTTTTCTCTATAATTATTACGTTATATCCTTGTTTGGCTTGGTAATATGCAGAAAGCGCACCAGATACTCCACCGCCTATAACTAAGATATCACAAGTCTTATCTTCCTTTAAATATGGATAACTGTATTTTATCTTCATTTCATCTTTCCAAAATATATTTCCTTGAGTTATATTCATATTTTCTTCACCTAGATATATTATCTCTATTTTTCTAAAAATTATTCTTTGTTATTATTTATATATTTTTAAAATTCTAGTTCTAAAAATTGAAGCTTGTACATATATATTAGTATAATAGGAGGAAATTCATATGAAAAAATTTAAAATTATTTTTTGTGCGCTATTTTTTATGATTACTTTATCTTACTCAACACTAGTATTTTATGCAGCTTCCCTTGAAAGTTTCAATCCGAAATATGGAGTAACAAACACTTCTGTAAATTTCAGACAAATGGCTACAACTAATTCAAATGTAGTAAAAAAACTAGAAAAAGGTACAAAACTTAAACTTGTGGGTATGGTAAATGATTTTTATATTGTACAACTTTCTGGCAATCAAGTAGGTCTTGTACATAAAGATTACGTAAATTCTGCAACTTCTGCTCCCACCAATGCTAGTACTTACACAAATATAGGGAAAAAGGCGGGTACTGTAAATACATCAGATGTAAACTTTAGAAGAGGTCCTTCTACTTCTTTTTCGTCTATAAAAAAACTAAGCAAAGGAAGTAGTGTAACTGTTATTGGTAAAATAGACAATTGGTATTTAACTATAGACTCCTCTAACACAGTGGGTATGGTATATTCACCATATATCACATTAAGCAACTCTTCTAACTCAAGCGAAAACAATAATACTACCACTTCTAATGTTGAATTGGTATTAAACCTAATAAACGAAGCAAGGAAAAAAGCAGGAGTATCGCCTCTAAAGCTCGGTGCAACTTTACCAAAAGTAGCTGAACTTAAAGCTGAAGATATGGTAAAGAACAGCTACTTTGCTCACACGAGCAAAACTTATGGCACACCTTTTAAAATGATGGCGGATTACGGTATAGATTATATCTCTGCAGGCGAAAATATAGCTGGCAATCCCAGTATTGAAGCTGCAGTTAAATCATGGCTTGCATCCGATACACATAAACAAAACTTGCTTTCTAGTTCATATGAATACATTGGAATAGGAATTGCAAAAAGCCCTACTTATGGCTATATAATTGTTGCAATGTTTGTTGGATAAAAACCGTCATCTTAGTCAAGGTTAACAACTTAAGAAAAAATAGTGTAATTACTGAATGAAATAATTACACTATTTTTAATTATGATAATATTTTTTTCAAAAATTTACCGTAAACACTTTTTAATAACCTAATTCATTAAGTAAATCTTTTACTGTATTCTTGTTGCTAGAATCTACATTTAAATAAACAACCGTATTGTCAATTCTTGATATAACTTTATAGTTTCCGTCTGTTGATAAACTATACTTAGAATAATTCTTCGCACTTAAACTTGTTCCTCCTGAAACATTACCTTTTGAAGATTCAAAAATTGATTTGTTGTTATTATAAAAACTTATAGCGTATTCAGAATCAGAAAGTTCGTAAAATTCAATTTGATAAGAATAATCACTAGGTACTGCTACATAAACTTGTTCCACATAATCGTATCGCGAATATTGACTAGTTACATCAGAAACAACAAGCCCTTTCCCTTGCATTAATGTTTTAAATTCATTAGCAGTTATAGATTTTTTTTCTTTGTTTAGAGATACAAACAGTATAATAACACCAACTGTTAAAACTAAAACTATCCCTAAAACGATAAATAAAGTTTTCTTTTTCATTTAATTTCCCCCTCATTTTTTAATTATAATACATAAAAAAATATTTTTCTACATTTTACACAAATTTAATTAAAAACGTGCATTTAACTATTTATTTAAGTTAAATAATATAAAAAGCAAAGAAATCCAACTATATGCTTATACTCTCTACTTCTATCTCATGATGGATAGCTTCTATGTTTCCCACGATATATACCTCCACCACAAGTTTTAACAGATTAGTTAAGCAACATGCCTCGCACACTTGCACAAACAGTGTCATTTGAAAACGTCCCAAATGACACTGTTTGTGAATCATTGTTTATTTTGAGCCATCATATTCATCTGTAATTTGGCCAACAATTTTTTCTATAATATCTTCTAACGTAATTATTCCTTTTACCTCTTTATTATCATTTACTACAACTGCAATAAGTTGACTATTTACCTGCATACTTTTAAATAGTTCTGCTATTTTTTGATTTTCGTGTGTGTATAAAGGCTCTCTTAACATATCCTCTAAATTCCAACTCATATCATTGTTCGAAGCATAATCTATGATAATATCTTTTATATTTAGTATACCAACGATATTATCTTTTGTACTTTTATACACAGGAACTCTAGTAAATTTATGCTTTTTTATGCCCTCTAAAATTTTATTCTTATCTTCCGTAACTTTTATGCAATATGCTTCACTTTTTGGAACCATTACATCTTTTACTAGGAAATCATTAAATTTCAACGTTTTAAATAAAATTTCTTTTTCGTTATTTGTAATAACTCCCTGCTCCATTCCTTCTCTAATTATCATACGAATTTCTTTTTCTGTTAATTTGTCTTTCGGGCTTTCTTTAATTCTAAACACTTTCGAAAATACTTTTTCCGATACATTTATTATTATTTCAAAAGGAACATTTAATTTAGATATCATCCAAACTATATTTACTAATGCAAATGCCATTTTCTCCGGATGATTTCTTGCAATTTTCTTAGGCAACACTGCCCCAAACAAAAGCAACACATAAGATAACACTACCGCTATTATTATTATCGCTAACACCTTAGACACGTTGTAAGATAAACCGCAAGACTTTAACCATAAAGTTAACACGCTACCTAACGCGGCTTCAGCAAGAAATGTAGCAAACAATTCACACATAGTAATTACTACTTCTATCGTCCCATAAAATTTAGATGAGTTTTCAATTAATTTTTTAATTTTTTTGCCTTTTTATTACTCTTACTCATTTGGGAAATTTTTGCCTTGTTCACATAAACAAATGCTGTATCTGCTGCAGAAAATATTGCTTTTACACATATAATAACTACCAAAAATGCTATATTCATACTAACTCTACCTCTTAACACAAAAAATATTATCATATATAGCCGTTTTTGGCAATAATTATATGCCCTTACTTTACAAATTATTACATACCCAGCATTTCTTTTATTTTTCCAATATTTCTAGATACAATGTTATAGCCACGCCTAAAAAGCATCTCTGACTTACTAAAGTCTAAAAGTGACACATTATCTATACAAAGTCTAATATTCACATCTGCCTCATTTTGTTCAGATATATTTGAATTGTGAGATAACAAATTAAAAGCTTGCTCAGAAATTCCGATAATATTTTTTATTCCAAAGTTGTATTTATTATTGCAATTAAATGTTACTGCAATTACCTTTTCTGCTCCCATTCGTTTTAGTACAGATACCGGCGTATTTACTCTTACACCACCATCTATATAGTCTACTCCTTCAATTTTTTTAGGAATAAATACACCAGGAAAACTACAACTTGCCCTAATTATATCTGCCAAATCTCCATATTTTAAACATGTTGGGAAGTCATCAAAATGATTATCTCCATATGCTGTAATCAGTCCTTCTGATTCTTGCTCTGAAGTACTGTTTTTATCTTCTGTGCAAAAATCTTCTGTGTTTTTAATATCCTGTCCAAAATACACTATTTCACCAGTATTTAAGTTAACTGCAGGAATTGCCAGTGGCATTTTAATTTCAGATATATCTGTTATATTTTTTTGCTTTAGATAATACCTTAGTGTTCTTTCTAACTTATTTCCTTTAACAAAACCTTTTATGCTAAGCTTTTTAGTAAATATAGTATTAACGAGCTTAAAACCTATCTTTCCATCATAGTCTATTAAATTCTTAGAGTTTTTTAGTACAAGATTTAACATTTCACTTGGTGTATAGCCTGCTGCATAAAGCCCCGCTATAATGCTTCCACTACTACACCCACTTATATAATCTATTTTTATTCCATTATCTTCTAATGCTTTTAATACTCCTATATGAGCTATTCCTTTTGCTCCACCACCAGACAAAGCTAGTCCTATACCCATAAAAAAATACACCTCCATTTGGTGTATTTTATGTATAAAAATATATTTTGGTTACTATTCTAAGCTTATCTTTCCTATCTTTCCGCTTCTATATTCTTCTAATAGCATTACACACGTTCTTTCTACGTCTACTATTCCGCCCTTTTCTAAAACACCTCTCGCCATACCAATTTGCTCTATAACACTTAAAGTAGTTGAGTTTTCCACACCATCTTCAAGTTTATACCTTGCTTTTAAATATGTCATATATTTTTCATTTTCTTTTATTAAATCTATAAACTGAAAAGCAAGTAGTTCTGAGTCTACTACTTCGTTTTTAATATTTCCGGCAATTGCAAGTTTTATTCCTGACATATTTTCGTCTAACTTTGGCCATAATACTCCTGCTGTATCCATTATTTCTATATCTTTTGAAGGTCTTATCCATTGTTTTGCACGCGTTACACCAGGTTTATTTCCAACTTTTGCAGATGTTTTTCCACTTAACTTGTTTATAATGCTAGACTTGCCAACATTAGGAATTCCTACTACCATTACTCTGTATACATTATTCATTTTTTGATACATCTGGCTTGTCTTATTTTTATTTTTTATGCGTGGCCCCAATTCTCTTACAAGTGAAAGCAACTCATTTATTCCGTCACCTGTAAGTGAATTAGTTCTTACTGTATAGCAACCTTCTTTTTTGTATTTTTCTTCTGCTTTACTTAATCTTTCTTTGTCTGCTAAATCACTTTTGTTTAATACCATTATTACTGATTTAGACTTGATTATTTCAAACAATTCTTTATTGTTCGATACATATGGTACCCTTGCATCTAACACCACACACACTATGTCTATATGCTTCAAGTCTTGTTTTATTTCAGACAAAGCTTTGACCATGTGGCCGTGGGAACCAGTTGATGTTTGTCTTATGAAACACCTCATTATTATTATCTTTTGACATTTTATCACTTCCTTTTTAATTTGAAATTACATACTATATTTTTTTAAGAAGTCTTCTAATTCATTCTCATTTGCAAATATTTCTTCAAATATATTATACAATGTATCTGTTGCATCATATTCACCAATAGCGTAACATTTTTTACCTAAACCATACGCAATTCCAGATTCAATATGTGCTGCTTTTCCTGCTGGTAAAACTAATAATAAATTTTTAGAATTTTTTTCTCCTTCTAAATCCGAATTAAATAATTTCAAAACAACTTCACTTTTCAAATCTAATGATTCGAATTCTTTTTGTTTTTCTTCAGCAGTTTGATTTTTATTACCATATCCCCAATCATCTTTATTTTTCAAAAAACAATAATATTTTATATTATATTTATCAAACAAATCACATATTTTTAATATATTTTCTTTATTTCTTGCTCTTCCGGCAATAAAAAATTCATATTTTTCCATTTATATTTTTCCTTTCTTTTTTTATTTAATATCTAAAATATTATAACATATCCATGTCATTATTTATAATTAATGCTTATAGTTTTATCATCATTTATATAAATAACTTTTACTTTTTCATATAAATAATTTCTTGTTATTTCATCTACCTTTAATTCTTCTAATATCATTTTTTCAAGTTTGCCTTTTTCAATTGAGTGACTCGTACACTTTTTATTAAAATAATTTTTACAATAATAATATGATTTATTTTTCCCTTTTTTCAAATACATTTGTTCTTTACAATCGTTACATCTCAAAAATCCAGATAATACATCAAGATTACATTTTTTATTTGTTCTAGTAATGTAATTATCTAAAATATCTTGAACTTTATCAAATTTTTCTTTGCTTATAATTGCTTCGTGATGATTAGGTGTTATAATCCAATTATCTCTATCTAATTGAATTTGTTTATTAACTCTATAATTTAATTTTCTTCTCTTTCCTTGAAATAATGTTCCTGTATAATTTTCGTTTTTCAATATTGTATTTACCATTTCAGGATTCCATTTTTTCACCGCTGATATATCTTCGTTCGTATTAATATTTAAATACTCACTTGGAGTTAATATATCATTGTTATTTAAAAAGTCAACAATTTCTCTTCTACTTTTACCATCAAGTACCATATCAAATATTTTTTTAATTATATGTGATACATTTTTATCAAGTAAAAATGTATGTTTATCTTTTGGATCCTTTATGTATCCATAAGGTGCCAATTTACCTGTGAATTCACCGCTATATTTCTTTACTATCAATGAACTTCTTACTTTCTTTGATATATCTTTTGCATACATATCATTAAATAAATTCTTTAATGGTAAATAATCATCTCCATAATAATCCGTCGAATCGATCTCACAATTTTCATATACTGAAATAATAGATACACCCATAGTAGGAAATATAACTTCTATAAAATTACCTGTTTCAATATAATTTCTGCCAAGTCTTGATAAATCTTTTATAAGAATTATATCTATTTTCTTATTTTTTATATCTTCTAACATTCTTTTGAATTCGGGTCTATCAAAATTAGTACCAGAATATCCATCATCAATATAATAATCAACTAATTTATATTCTTTATGTTCTTCTAAATAATCATTTATAATTTGTCTTTGATTAGTTATACTATTAGACTCTTTTTCACTGCTAAATTCTTCTTTTGATAAACGAAGATATCCTGCTACTTTATATTTTTGCATTATATCACCCTTTTTATAATTTGTTATTTTCTTCATCTTTTACTTTATTTAAATAAATTCCATTATTCACCATACTTGTTGCTATATAAAGATTTTCTATAAGTAATTATATACCAATTAATGTTAGTTTTTTAGAATTCCGCTGTTCATTTATAATATTACTACTATTTATTATTAAATATTATCTCTTAAGCAAATTTGCATTAAATCATACCCTAAATTATTAATTGTTAAGATTGCTTTTTCACATCCAAATGTTGCTTCTGGATTATCTCTTCTTAAATTATTTAAAATATGAGTACATGAAGGCAAAATTTTTTGTATTAATAAATCATAAATCGATTTATCAGTAAAGTACTTTGTATAATTTATTTCTATTAATCCAAGTCTATTTAAATTTTCTATACTTGTTGAAAATGCATTATAATCATCGATTACATAATTATCAATATTAGCAATATATATTGGATTATGAAGTTCATATTTTAATGTTTTATTGTTCGAATCAACGATGTTTAGTTTTCCAAATGGTATACTCGATGTATGTTTCATCATATATATTCTATTTAATACCTCTAAATCATTTTTACTTAACTGTTTTAATATTTCAACAAAACATATATGACATTTATTCTTCGTTCTCGAATCCATATCACTTATTAAAATATTAGTATACATTTCAACTAAATAATTCTCATCTAAATTATACTTTAAACTATCCATTACGTTTCCTAAAATATTTATATTAGGCTCTTTTAAACTATCTTCAGGAATAGAATTATATTTTTCAGATAATTTTTCCAAAAATTGCTTTTTCTTCATTTCTGAATTGGCAATATATTTATAAGTAGCATTATCAATAAAAGTAGTAACAACACTTAATAGTTTAGTAATTCCCCTAGATACTTCTTCAGTCGGTGGAATAACAACTCTTTCTGTAACTTGTTTTATTGGCTCTGTTAAATTTGTTTCAGTTTTAATTTCTATATTTGGTTTCATATTATCACTCCAATTATTTTTATTTTATTCATTCAAGTTTCTTTTGCTCTTTAGTTTCTAATTGTTTCTTTTCTCTTTCAAGTTCTTTCAAACTCTTTTTAGGCGTTGGCATTTCTTCTGGCATCATTCCACCAATGTCTGCAATAGCTTTCCTTACCTTTTTACCAACTTCATAATGCACATTTTTGGCTTCTTTTTCACCTTGTACATTATCTTTTAAAAGTTTTTGTTTAGTTTGATTTATTCTAAATAAATTAGCTACCAATTCATCTTCGTTCAT
>CAYZTN010000045.1:0-10159 GCA_964481385.1 uncultured Clostridium sp.
GATAGTCACTTTAGAAGAAGATTTAGGAGTAGAAGGAACTGTAGAAACTGAGTTTAATGAACATGGAGGAGATAAGAACGTAGGCTTATACGTATGTATTAAAAACGTAGATCAAACATTTCTTAATGAATTTGCAAGTAAGAAAAGAAGTTACAAGGCAGAAATTAAGGTTAAATTACCTTCGGACTTATCTATCGAAGATATTGATAAAATAACTCATAAAATATATGATCATGATTTAAGAGAATATGTTGAAACAGATGTAGATTTTCAAATAAAAGAAATAGATGGGAAAAAATATTTGGCATATTATGGTGTTTGTGAATATAATAATTTGTCTTTTCCAGATCCTGTTTATTGTAGCAATGATGTAGGATATATGTATATTCTTAATACTGGTTATAATTATATTACAAAAAAAGATGGAAGCAAATTAATAAATGACGTGCAATTCGGTATTTTTATATATTCAGAACATCAAGCACCTGATTTCAATTGGTACATTTCAAATAATTCCTTTGGGGTGCTAAAGAGTAAAGCGTTTACAAAAGGAGGTGGTGTTGTTGGAGATAAATTTTATCAGGGAGATCCTTTGTTGCATGATAATAACAGTTACCAAATGAAAATTCCTACAAATACAAATTTAGAAGAATATTTCTATACATTTGCGGTAAGTGTATACCAAGGAGAAAGTATAGAAGTTGAAAATTTAGGAACATTAAAATATGCTGGCATAGAAGATGGAAATTACGTATATAAAAATAGTTTGGATAATTTGAAAGCTGATGATGGTAAAGAAGCAATAGTTAAAATTAAAGGGAGAAGTGGATACGAATATACAATACGAGTATCGACTTGGTGCTTATCAGAATGTGAATATGAATATGATGAATATACTCAAACAACAGATACAGCTGAAATAAACAATAATATAACAGTTAGTGTTAGTGGAAAAGGTAAGTTTGAAGTAGGAGTAGACGAAATTACGGTAACAGATACGTTATATAAAAGATTGCTAGATGGACTTGCTAATGCTATAGATACAAGTAAAAATGACTCTTCAAATGTGATTGCTTTTGATCTTCACATAGAATCTCCTCTTTCTTGGAATTACCATGATCGTGTTGGATTTGAAGGAAGCTTAGAATTAACATTTAATGTTGGAGCAGAACATAATGGTAAAAAATATGTAATAGGACATTTAAAACATGGACTAGAGTATGAATACTTTGAAGGAACAGTAAAAGACGGAAAAATAACAATAACAGTAGATAGCTTATCACCATTTATGGTATCTTTTATATCTGAAAAAGCAAGTGTTAATCCAATAAAGCCAACAGAGCCAGTTGAGCCAACTGAACCAACAAAACCAGAAAATAATAAACCAAATAAAGGTGAATTAGACGATACACCAAAAACAGGAAGTGAAACAGAAGTATTAAATGCAGTTTCATTATCATCAATTACAACAATGATTACATTAGCTGGTGTAGTTGTATGTAAGAAAAGAAAATAGAAAAATGAAATGAAAAATTGAAATAAATAATTTGTAATTTGGTAGGCATGTATAATGTCTACCAAAATTTTTAGTAAAATTTGTCAAAAAATAGTGACAAAGAAAAAATTATGTGGTAGACTAATCGATGTAAGAGGATAGGTGCGAAAAACAAATAGGTATTTATTCGGGTAGTGTCTATCCAGAAATTACTTTATATCAATATGAATGACACAGTTAAGTTAACGGGATCTTTTGTGTATTGCAATTTATGAAACATTGATATATAATGGAATAAATCGAGGAGAAAACGTATGAAGAAGATAGAAAAACATGTAAATTGTCCTTGTATTTTGTACGCAAATTACGCGTGTAGGGTACAGGTGGTTTTGTGCGTTTTTTCTATTAAAAAAACATAAGGAGGAAAGTAAATGAAAAACAAAAAAGCGATATCACTAATTGTACTAGTAATAACTATATTAGTTTTAAGCATATTGGCTACAGTAGCAATAATTAGCGTAGCAAATGTTGAAGTGTTAGGAAAAGCAAAAGATGCAACGAATAAATATAATCAAGCGGTAGCAAAGGAGCAAGAAGAATTAGATAGTTCTTTTGAACTTTTAAGTGCAGGAGATCCAGCAACAACATTTGCAGAGGCAACAGATAAATCAATGTTGGTAAAAACAGTAAATTCAACAGTGTATGACGAATATGGAAATAAAATAGTAGTACCAGCTGGGTTTAAAATAGTAGTAAATGCAGATACAAATAATGCAGAAAAAGTAACAGAGGGAATAGTAATAGAAGATGGTACGGGAAATCAATTTGTATGGATACCAGTGGGAAAAATATATACAGATAAAGCAAGAACAGAAGAAAATGCAAAAACAATAACGTTAGGAAGATATTCAAATTTCTCAGCGACAAATGGAGTATATACACCAGCACAAACAGCAGAAAATTATGCTACAGCAACATCTATAGGTGGCTATACAGAAGATACGTCATCTAATCATAGTTCAAGTAAAGAAAATTCAATAGCAAGAAATATAGGGGACTTTGTAACAAGTGCAACAAGCAATGGCGGATATTATTTAGGGAGATATGAAGCAAGAACAAACAATACAACAGGAAGAAGTGTTGGAACCGCTCCATTAACAACGGTAACAAGTATAAAAGCAAATGCAGTATATAATTATGTAACGCAAGAACAAGCTTCAAGCTTATCACAAGGAATGTATGCAGACGGATACAAGAATGATGGAACAGGAACATTTTCAAGTGATTTAGTAAATGGTTATGCATGGGATACAGCAATAATATTTGTGCAAACATTTGATGATAGAGAAAATAACACTACACTATATGCAGCGCAAGCTAGCTTAAATAATAGTTTTTCACCAACTGGAACAACAGTAGATGTAATATGTAATATATATGATATGGCAAGTAATTATTATGAATTTTCAACAGAAACTTCTAGTAAATCTGATGCGCCTTGCGTGTCTCGCGGTGGGTGTGCTGCCTATCTTCCTCACATGACTTATAGCCGCTACTGGCGTTCTACGTCTCTTAGTTATAGTTACTACGCTTTCCGCCCAGTTTTGTATGTAGGCATATAAACACTTTACGAACAACTAATATCGCTTTTTAAATATATTTATTAACTATATATATGTGATGTATTTTGTCATAAAAAGTTGTGAATAAAATTAATTGATATTTAAATTAATTTTATTGCAAATGAAAAATGTTTGGTGTAGAATGTATTAAGTGTTAATTTGGGTGTGAATTTAAAGTAGATAAAACTATGTGTGAATACAAAAGAAAGGAAGATTTAATGTGAATTATATTTCAAACAAAAAAGCTATATCTCTTATAGTGTTAGTAATAACTATAGTTGTTATGACTATATTGGCTTCGACAGTAATAGTAAGTTTGACTGATGTCAGTATAATAGGGCAGGCAAATAATTCAGTGGAAGCAACAGAAATTGCACAAGAAAAGGAAGCAATTAATGTCTCTGTAGCACAGGCTATGTTACAGAATAAAAAGAGAGAATTAACAAAAAATGAGTTAGAAAGCATACTAAAAGAAAAATTTAATGAAGACAATGCCCTATATGAAGTAGATGGTAAACTATACATATATATTGAGCAAAGTAAAAGAACATATTCTGTAGATATAGATACATACGAAGTTCAATCAGAAGCTTATGAAGAATATGAAATTGCTAAATATATAGAAGAAATAAAAAAAGCATATAATGAGGCAAAAAAAGATAGTACTACGAATGCTCAATTGTTTGAAAAAGTAAGGCAAAAGTTAAATTATTCAGATACAACATATAAAGAAAATTCTGTTGCTATGGTAATATCAACAAAGTATGATTTTACTTTAATAGAAGATGGCGATGTGAAAAAAGGCAAATACGCATATTTAAGTATTGCTGATGGAAGCATTGAGATATATTCAGATGGTTATACACAAAATGGTGGAACAAAGGAAGCATATGTTGGTAAATACACAATAACAGGAAAAACTGATGCAAATGTTGTTAAAGTGCACAATAAAGCTACATATGATATAACAATTAAAGATTTATCAATCAATTTGTCATCTGGAAGTAACTTGTCTGCGTTTAATGCAAATAAAGATGGTGTCGCTGAAGATTTGTTTGTAAACATAAGCTTAGAAGGAAGTAATTATTTAAAAGGAAGCGATGGCCCTGGTTTAGGATTTGCAAAGGGTACACCAAACGTTAACGGTGTAACAAATGGTTCAACTTTAACTATTCAAGGTGACGGAGAATTATTAGTAGAAGGTTGTTGGGCTAATGCAGCAATTGGTTCTGGATACACAGGCTATGATTCTTGTGCAGGCGATGCAAATAACATAATAATAAATTCAGGAACTATTACAGCTAAAGGTGGCCAAGTAGCAGGAACTATAGGTGGAGGACTTCGTAGAAATGCAAATAATATAGTAATAAATGGTGGAACTGTAAACGCTATCCAAACAAGTAATGGTTGTGGAATAGGTAGTTATAGCGGAACAACAAAAAATGTGGTAATAAACGGCGGTGTTGTTACAGCAAAAGGTGGAGATTATGGTTGTGGAATTCATGCTGATGATATAACGATAAATGGCGGAATTGTTAAAGCTTATTCTAATCTAACGTTTGCAGCTTTAGGCGTTTCTAAACATTATGCATTGACGTCTAACATAACAATAAATGGCGGTACGGTAATTACAAATGCACCAAGGTCAACTTCTATTCATGTAGGACTAGGAGAACTTGTAATAAATGGTGGAAGTTTGCTTGCAACTAGCTTTTCGGCAATTGAAACTTCAGAAGCAGAAGATGGCTCTGTAACTATTACACAAACTACAACTAATCCAACAAATGGCACAAATACGTTATATGCAACACCGGTAAAACTTCAAAATGCAGGAGAACAAATAAAGGTAGAAAGCATAACATTTTCAGATAATATAGAATATAACGTAAACGATATATATACATCAAAGGTTGATACAGATATGAGTGTAACAGAAGCTGGTGTTATTTACTTATATTTGCCAGAAGGAACAAGAACTATTTCTGTAAAAGCAGCTGGAAAAACATATACTGGAACAGTAACAACAACTACAACAAATTCAGTAGTTACATTGAGTGAAAATTAAAGTTAAGTATAAAAAGTTAAACCGTGCATTCCTAGGCTTGCAAAAGTTATTTTGCTGTGTTAAAATATACTGGTAATTGAAAATTTTGGGAGGAAAAAGTATGTTATCAAGTCCAAATGCATTAGATATAATGCCAAAAGTAGGCAGTAGGTACGAAGTAGTTCTTGCAACTTCTAAAAGAGCTAGACAAATAGCAGATAGACGAATAAAAACAGAAGACCCGGATATAACCGATGCTGTAGATGTTGCTTCAAAAGAATTAGCTGAAGGTACAACGGTTGTAGAAAAAGAAGAAATTGCAGAAAATGATGTAATAGAAACAGAAGAAAATTAATTGAAAGAAAGGAAAGAGTAATAAATATACTATGAAAAGACATGTTATAACTATATCTGGTAATATAGCAAGTGGAAAATCTGAAGTATCATCGCTTCTAGCAGACTCACTTTCGTATGAGTTATATAAAGCGAGTGAGGAGTTTAGACATCAAGCGCGTGAAAAAAATATGACGCTTGTTGAGTTTAATGAGTATTTAGAAAACAAACCGGAGTTAGATATATATGTAGATAATTGTACGAACGAATATATCAAGGATAAATCAAAAATTGTCGTTGACGCAAGGCTTGGCTTCTATTTCGTAAAAGACGCTTTCGATGTGTTTTTAAAGGCAGATACTAGTGTTGCAGCAGAAAGATTATTTCAAGCAGCTTTATTTAGAGGTAAAGAAGAACAATATGATTCCGTTGAAGAAGCTAAAGAAGGAATAGTAAGACGTGAAGAAGCAGAAAAAATGAGGTATTTTTATAGATATGGTATAAATATTACAGATATGAATAATTATTGTTGCGTAATAGATACTACAAATATGACTAGTAAACAAGTTGCAGCAAAAATATTGGAACAATATAACAAATGGTTAAAGGATTAGATGTATTATGCTAATCCTTTTTCTAAAGTAAGAGGTGAATATATGGTAGCAAAAGTATTGGTAGATTCTGCTATAAAAAGCTTAAATAGGATATATGATTATTTAATACCAGAAGAAATGATAGGTAGTGTTACGCTTGGTAAAAGAGTTTGGATAAACTTTGGAAAAGGTAAAGGCCAAGAAAAAGAAGGAATTGTCGTAAAAATTACAGATGACCCAGAAGATATTTCTAAATTAAAAAGTATAACTGGCGTTTTAGATCAAGAAAGCTTTTTAGACGAAAAAAGATTGCGTCTTGCAAAATGGATATCTAAAGTGTATTTTTGCAATGTATATGACGCATTAAAGCTCATGCTTCCACCGAGTACAAAAGGAGAATTGGAGCAAAAAGAACTGAATGGAAAACAAGCTAAAATTATTCGTTTAGCAATAAGTGCAGATACAATTCACGAGAAAATATCTGCCGGAGATATAAAATCGGCAAGACATGTGAAACTATTAAGATACCTAATGGAAAATGAGTATGTGTTTTTAGATGACGCAATTAAAACACTGGATATTTCAAGAGCTGTAATTAAAACAGTAGAAAAAAACGGCTTTATTGTAATAGAAAAAATAGACATTGAGCTTGAAGATTTTTCTAATGTTGAAAGAACAGTTGCGCTTACTCCAACAGATGAGCAAAAAACAGCTATTGATGGAATTATAGACGAAATGAATAGTGGTAAGTTTGGCGTAGATTTAATAAAAGGAGTTACTGGCTCTGGTAAAACAGAGGTATATTTACAGACGATAGAAGAATGTATAAGGTTGGGGAAGAATGCAATAGTTTTAGTGCCAGAAATAGCTTTGACATTTCAAACAAAGAAAAGGTTTATTTCAAGATTTGGTAGTATAGTATCAGTTTTACATAGCAAAATGACTATTTTAGAAAGACAAACTGAGATTAAAAAAATACTAAATGGTAAGTCTAAAATTGTTATAGGGCCAAGGTCCGCTCTGTTTGTTCCAATGGACAACATCGGCCTAGTTATAATTGACGAAGAACATGATACAAGCTATGTATCTCAGACTACACCAAAATATAACGCAAAAGAAGTAGCGACAAGACTAGCGTACGAGAATAATGCAAGGCTTGTATTAGGCTCTGCTACACCTGAGATTAGTACAATGTATAAAGCAAACACTGGAAAGATTAAACTGTATGAGCTAAAAAACAGAGCAAAAAGTTTTACTATGCCAAAGGTAGAAGTAGTAGATATGAAGTGTGAAGCACTTATGTCTAATACTGGTAAAATATCTGGACGCTTGCTAGAGGAAATTGAAGAAAATATTAAGCGAGGAGAGCAGACCTTTATATTTCTAAACAGACGTGGCTTTGCGTCATCTGTGGTGTGTTCAGCATGTGGAAAAATGTTAAAATGCAGAAATTGTGATGTAGGACTTACATATCATAAAAAAATAGATTTGCTTCTTTGCCATTATTGTTCGTATGCAGAGCATGTAAATGGTGTATGTCCATACTGCGGTGAAAATGCTTTGGATTTAGTTGGAACAGGAACTGAGGCAATAGAGCAAGAATTAAAAGAGAAAGTGCCAGGTATATCTGTAATTCGTATGGACGCAGATACTACAGTAAAGCGTGGCTCGCATGAAGAAATACTAGATAAATTTGTAAAAGATAAGATAAATGTGTTAGTGGGAACTCAAATGATTAGTAAAGGACATGACATACATTCGGTAACGCTAGTAGGAATAATTAATGCAGACGCAACACTTGCAGGAAATAGCTATTCGTCTGCGGAAAGGGGTTTCTCAAACCTTTTACAAGTATCTGGTAGAGCAGGACGTGGAGAACTTCCAGGTAGAGTTATTGTACAAGCTTATGACACTGAGCATTATGCACTCGAGGCATTAAAAACTCAAAATTATGATGAGTTTTATGAAAAAGAAATTGAGTTTAGAAAGATGGCCAGTTACCCGCCATTTACTGATGTTATTTTAGTAGAGCTCACTGGAGTATTTAAAGAGGACACTGAAAAACAGGCAAAAATCGTGTATAATATATTATCTAAGTTAAATGATGGAAGTATTACATTTACGTCACCTAGGGCACCATATATATCTAGAATAAACAATAGATATTCGCTTCAAATAGTTATAAAAACAAAATTATGCGATAAAGTTTATGCGTTACTATATAATTTTTTGACAGAATGTGATAAAATAAAACAAGGGAAGGTTAGAGTAAGTCTTACTCGAAACCCAATATATATATAACAAATTAAAGGGAAAGATTAAGAAGGGATATAGCTATGGCAACAAGAGAAATAAGAATGGATACAGATGAGGTATTAAGAAAAAGGTCAAAGGAAATTGAAGTAATAGATAATAAAATTCGTGAATTAGCACTGGACATGTTAGACACCATGTATAAATATGATGGTGTTGGCCTTGCTGCACCACAAGTAGGAATTCTAAAAAGAATTATTACATATGATATAGGTGATGGACCAAAGGTGCTAATAAACCCAGTTATAACAAAAAGGCAAGGCACACAATCTGCAGAAGAAGGATGTTTAAGTTTTCCTAATATGTTTGGTATGGTAGATAGGCCAAAAGCAGTATGGGTAGAAGCTTTTGACATAGATGGAAATAAACTAAAATATAAAGCGGAAGAATTGGAAGCTATTGTGCTTAGTCATGAGACAGACCATTTAGACGGAGTCCTTTTTATAGACAAGGCATATGACATGTATACATTGACAGAAGAAGAGATAGCAGCAGCTAAAGCAGAAGCCCAAAAAGCTGAGATGAAAGAAGCAAAAAAGAATAAGAACAAAAAAACTAAGAAGAATAATAAAAAGAAATAAAGGTGAAGTGTTTTGAGTATAGCAAAAGAAAATTTAAGAGTATTGTTTATGGGAACTCCAGAATTTGCACGTGAGCATTTGAAAGCTCTTGTGGAAAATGGCTTTAACGTGGTAGGAGCGTTTTCACAACCAGATAAGCCATCAGGACGTGGAATGAAACTTATGCCAACAGCAGTTAAAGAATATGCTTTAAGTTGCAATATTCCTGTGTTTCAACCTGAAAAACTAAAAGCGGGAAAAGAAGAAGTGTTAAGCATATTAGATATGCTAAAGCCAGATGTTATAGTTGTGGTAGCGTATGGTAAAATACTTCCAAAGTATATTTTAGATTATCCTAAGTATAAGTGTATAAATGTACACGGTTCACTGCTTCCAAAGTATAGAGGAGCTGCTCCAATACAGTGGAGTATAATAAATGGAGAAAAAACGACAGGCGTCACTATAATGTTTATGAACGAAGGAATGGACACAGGGGCTATGATTAAAAAAGCAGAGTGTGAGATTTTGGATACAGATACATATGGCTCACTTCATGATAAGCTTATACCACTTGGAAGTAAAGCACTTGTAGATACATTAAACACACTTTGCGAAAATGAAACCTTAGTATCCGAGGAGCAACCAGAAGATTACAGTGTAGCACCAATGCTTACTAAGGAAAATACGCATATAGATTTCAGTACTGATGCAACATCTATTGCAAATTTAATAAAAGGAATAAATCCATTTCCAACAGCATGGTGTAGAAAAGACGAGACCACTAATTTTAAGATATATAACGCGTATGCTTTAGAAGAAGAATATGAAAATGCTAAACTAGGAGAGGTTGTATACTTAAATGATAAAAAAGATATAATTGCTTTAAAAACTGGAAGAGGTACACTTGCAATAACTGAGTTACAAGCACCAGGTGCAAGAAAAATGAAGTCAGGAGATTTTATTAGAGGAAACAAAATTAAAGTAGGAGATATATTGTATTAGTATAATTAGTGTCATTTGGGACGTTTTCAAATGACACTATTTTATGTGCGACAGGCATGTCGCTTAACTAATCGGTGAAAGTCCGTAGCGGAGGTATATATCGCTAACCGCATAGAGAAACACAAGCTAACCATCGTGAGGTGGAAGTGGAGGAAGTGTGTATCAAAATCATGGCTCGATGAACAAAAACTTAATAC
>CAYZTN010000046.1:0-9849 GCA_964481385.1 uncultured Clostridium sp.
CAATAATTATGTCACCTTATAGCCCTCAAAATTGATTTTTGTGATTTTATCCTGTACAACCTTGTGCAACTCTTGAGTATTACATAAAATTATGGTAAAATATATAGCGGAGTTGATTAAATGAAAAAAGTAGAATTGTTAGCACCAGCAGGGAGTCTTGAGAAAGCTAAAATTGCATTTTTATATGGAGCTGATGCGGTATATGCTGGTACATCTAAACTTTCTCTTAGAAGTAGAGCAGAAATGAATACAGACACATTGTCTGAAACAATAGAGTATGCACATAGTATTGGTAAAAAAGTTTATGTTGCAATGAATATTTATGCCTATGATGAAGATTATGAGGAAATAGAAAAAGAAATTGCACATTTAAGAGATATACATGCAGACGCAATAATTGCAAGTGATGGTGGAATAATTGAGTGTATAAAACGCATTGCACCAGACATGGAAATACATCTTAGCACACAAGCTAATGCAACAAGCGTGGAGTCTTGTAAATTTTGGTATAAAAATGGAGCTAGAAGAATAATACTTGCACGTGAGCTTTCTAAAGATAAAATAGAGCATATTATGAAGAATAAGCCAAAAGATATGGAAATCGAAATGTTCATACATGGTGCAATTTGTTTTGCATATTCTGGTAGATGTTATTTAAGTCAATATTTAACAGATAGAGGTGCAAATTGTGGAGACTGTAGCCAGCCATGTCGTTTCCAATATAAAGTGACAGCTGAGGAAGTAAATACGCCAGGAAGTATAGTAAATATAGACTTTGACGAAAAAGGAACATATATATTTTCTTCAAAAGACTTGTGCTTAATAAAGCAAATTCCAACTATTATAGAGATGGGAGTAGATAGTTTAAAAATTGAGGGAAGACTTAAAACAGATTATTACCTTGCCACAGTAACTCGTGTATATAGAAAGGCTATTGATGACTATGTTGCGTCTCCAGATACATGGGATTATACAAAGTACATAAAAGAGCTTGAAAAGGTAAAGACTAGAGGAGTTTCTGAGTTCTATTTTACTAATCCTAAAAATCAAGATATACATGATTTTGATGGTTTTAGTGAAAACTTAGCATATGAATATGGAGCGAAGGTTATTGAAGTATTAGAAGATGGTAAGTACAAAGTTGAGATAAAAAACAAACTTAAATTAGGAGATTATATGGAAGTACTGTCACCTAACACAGCTGAGGCGTTACCATTTAATATTGAAAAGTTGTATGATGTAAAAACTGGAGAAGCAATTGAGGCAATAAACCCAGGAATTAAAGGACAAGCAGTTATAATAGAAGTGCCATATAAAATGAACAAAAATTGGATAATGAGGAGAAAAAAATAGTGGACGGCTTAGAAAATATAGATACATCTCCTATGCATAATAGGACTGAAATGTTGCTTGGTAAATCAAGTGTTGAAAAATTAAAAAAAGCAAATATTTGTATTTGTGGAGTAGGTGGAGTAGGCTCATATGCTCTAGAAGCCATATGTAGACTTGGTGTAAACAGTATTACTGTAATAGATAAAGATAAAGTAGACCCAACAAACATAAATAGACAGCTAGTTGCGTCATGGTACACGGTAGGAATGGAAAAAGCTGAAGTTGCAAAAGTACATATAGAAACAATAGCTCCTAAAACAAAGGTTAATGCTATTGTAGATTATATAGATTCTGTAAATGTAGAGAGTTATATAACGAAAGACTTTGACTATGTAATAGACGCAATAGACAGCATTTCTTCAAAAATTGCTATAATTAAAAGGTGTAAAGAGCTAGGCGTTCCAGTTATATCTTCTATGGGAATGGCAAATAAACTAGAGCCTTTGAAAATTAAAGTAGCAGATATTTCTAAAACTTCTGTGTGCCCGCTTGCTAGAATAATACGTAAACGTTTGAAAGAGCTAAACATAGATAAGGTAAAAGTTGTATATTCTGAAGAAGAACCTATAAAAAACAGCGAGGGAATTTTAGGAAGTGTGCCTTATGTTCCGTCAGTTGCAGGCCTTGTTATAGCGTCGGAAGTTGTAAAAGATATAACGAATGAGTAAATTAAATATATAGCAATAAAGAAAGAGAATAAATATAAATAGAACCGGAGTAATTCCGGTTCTATTTGTCTGCGTAAATGAATAATGAGTCAATTTGAGTTTTGAAATATTCATTATTATTAGATATCGTATAAATTAGATAATTTCCGTAAGACACTTTTGAAAAGTTCTGAATAAGCTCTGCTTGAGAGTTATCTGTATTTTTCCATTGTTTTTCCAAATAGTCCATGTAATCTAATACGCTTTTTTCTATTAATGATTTGCTACCTTCTTTTAATCTTAAAATAAATATGGTTGTAGCATCTTCTTTAGAAGTCATTACAGAATATCCTTCCAGATATTGTGGTTCAATTCCCATAATATATTTTAGAGTATCTTCATCAATGCTTTTTAAATCATTAAATAGAAGTTCACTTGAGTTTTCTCCGCTTTTTATAGAAAGTATATAGCTTTCTACTTCTTCAACTGTTTTATCATGAAAATATGGTACTGTTTTATTACTTGGCTCTAACGCTAGTATTACAAGCGCCGATACAGCTATTACTATTATAGATAGAACTATTGCAACTATTGTTTCTGATTTCATTTTCCTCGCTCCTTTTGATACATAGATAATACAACAAATGTCGAACTAAGTCAATTATTGTGTTAAAATTTACAAAAAAATAACAGTGAGACTTGACAATTAGTCACATCAATGTTACAATAATAACTGTGATGTTGCTGTAGCTCAGTAGGATAGAGCAACAGCCTTCTAAGCTGTGGGTCGGACGTTCGAATCGTCTCAGCAACACCAAATTTAAAGTACCGAAAGCGTTGAGTTTTCGGAACTTTTTTATGGAATTAAAATGAGCTTTTTAGCACACATTTTTTGTCAATAAAAATTGAGTGTCCTAAAATTTATTTAGGACACTCCTTTGATTAGTCAGCTGTGCAATAGTTAGCTTCCCAAATGTCTCCGTTTGTATGAAACATTAAAACTGTATCATACATGCCAGTTGTGGAATTATGTTTGTTTGTTAATCTTCCGTTAGCATAATACCAGCCTTCTGGATAAACAAGCTCTTGGGGTTCGGTATCGGTTATAATTGCCGTTACACTATCAATGTCAGCTACGTTGATTGTTACCTTTCCCGTGTTAAGTATTTCAAATACTTTTGCTGCAATAGAGCCACTCATATCGCACATTTTAACTGTTCTTGCCATTTTTAAAATCCTCCGTATAAATTTATTTTTTGTTTTGCAATAATTGCTACTTTAATTGTATCATATTTCAGGCAAAAAGCAATATTATGTAAAATTGTCGAGGCGTAGACTGTTGTAATAGCTCTTACATGTATAGTGACAACCAAAATTTAGTGTTAAGATGTTGCATTTAATAATTTAGATGTAAAAAAGTGCCCTAAAAACTAATTTTAGGACACATAACATATTCTATTTTTCTTTTACAATTTCTTTTGCAGCACCTAATGCACTAAGTGTTGATGTTGCATCAAATGGAATAAATACTTTATTTGCTTGACCGTTTGCTACTTTTTCTAGTGTTTCAAGAGATTTTAATTGCACAAGCTCTTTGCTTGGTTTTGCATTCATCATTGCAGTATAAACATATTCAATTTCTTGAGCTTTAGCTTCAGCCATTTTTTTCAATGCTTCAGCAGTACCTTCAGCTTCAAGTATTTTAGCTTCTCTTATACCTTGAGCTCTTCTAATACTTGTTTCACGTTCTGCTTCTGCAGAAAGAATTGCAGCTTCTTTTTTACCTTCAGCGTGAGTTATATCAGCTTGCCTTGCACCTTCTGCCTCTAAGATAACCGCTCTTTTATTTCTTTCAGCATTCATTTGTTTTTCCATTGCGTCTCTAATATCTCTTGGTGGGTTAATGTCTTTTATTTCAACTCTGTCTATTTTACATCCCCATTTATCTGTTGCTTCGTCAAGTATTTGTCTTAGTTGTGTGTTTATAATGTCACGAGAACTAAATGTGCTATCTAGATCCATTTTACCAACAATATCACGAATTGTAGTAATTGCTAGGTATTTTATACCTTCACGTAAGTTTTCAATTTCGTATACAGCTTTTACTGGGTCGCTTATTTGATAGAACACAACAGTGTCTATTGTTATTGTAACGTTATCTTTTGTTATAACGTTTTGTGGTTCAACGTCCATTGTTTGTTGTTTTAAACTTACAACAGATCTTACATTATCTACAAATGGTAGTATTACGTTAAGTCCTGCGTCAGCTACTTTATAGAACTTACCTAATCTTTCTATAATGTACACATGAGCTTGCCTAACTACCTTAATAGAGAATACAGCTATTATTAAAATAATAGCGAAAATAATTAAAAATATAGTCATAAATTATTCCTCCTCAATTTTACTAACTAATAATTTTACTCCATCAATTCCTTCAACCTTTACCAAACTGTCTTTAGGAATAGGTGAATTACTTTCTGTAATCGCTGTCCATATTTCTCCGGCTACCTTTACTTGACCAGGAGTTATGTCTTGGTTTATTTCTTTTATAACAACAGCTGTTTTACCAATTAAAGCATTAGAATTAGTGCAAGTGTCATTAGACTTAAACAGCTTTGTAATAAGTGGGCGTATAAATACTATCATAAGCGTTGTTATGACTATAAAAGAGATAATCTGTACAGTTGTACTAAAGTTAAATAATGCAAGTAAAAAAGATACAAATGCAGCTATTCCAGGCAAGAATAATAAAAAGCTTACTGTAAAAATCTCAGATACAAAGCAAACACCACATACTATAAGCCAGATTGCTTCATTAGACATAAAAATCACCTCCGTGTTAAATTACAGTTTTGTAACTGAGTTAATTATATAATAATTTGTCACAAAAAGGAATACTTTTTTACAAAAACAATTGTAATTATTAAAAATTATAGGTATAATTTAGTTGTAAAAAGTAGGGAATAATATGTTAGAAAAATTAAAGGGATATGCTAGTTATTTTGTTTTACTTGTTATAATAAGTATATTGTTTTTTTGTATTTCGTATTCATCTTTAAATAAATATACAAAAACTGAAGTTGTTTTAAATGGTGAAAGTATAGATTTACAAAATGATTTGCTATATGTTGGTAAAAACATATATGTGTCCTATGACGATGTAATAAGAAATATAGCTGGTGATATATTTAAAGAAAGTGCATTGAAAAAAATAATAATAACTGCAAATAATAGTATTAAGATATATACATTAAACTCTAATGATTGGTATGAGAATTATCAAAAATATGAAAATAGCGATCTAAAGAAATATATAAGCTTTGACAATAAAGATTACATTTTATTAGACGAGTTATGTGATATATATGGTTTTATTAAAGTTGAAAGTAGCGAGTTAAATATAATTAATATATTAAAAAACGATTTTGAAATGGCTTCGTTGAAGTATGATAGAGAATATGGATATTTATCTAAAGATTGTAAAAATGATAGAATTACTGTTAGCAAAGAGGCTAAACTAAGCATAGTAAAAGATGCCAATTATTATGACGACAGTTTGAAATATGTTACTGTTGTAGTTGAAGAAGATGTGGGGCAAAATGTAGTGTATATGTATAAACATAATTTGAATTTTGAGTATATAAAAGAAGTTGCAAATCAAGAAGAAAATGAATTTAAAACACTAGTGCAAAATGAAGATAATTTAAATATCACTACAAATGAGAATAATAACTATTATATATATTCAGTGTTTAAGTTGGTAACAAATGCAGGAGAGTTAGACACTATATATGATATAAACAAACTTAGTGAGAATTCTTATGCTATGATTACAAATGGGTATAAAGCTTCAAATTACGATAGTGGCATAGTGTCCTATGCACTACAAAATATGAATTCAAGGCAAAGAATTATACAAGGTATAGCAGAAAAGGTAAAAGACACAAAAGTTAAAGGAATTGTGGTAAACTTTAGAGATTTCAAGGTAACAGGCAAAGAATATTTTACTCAATTTGTAAAAGAGATTAGCATGTATATGCATAGTCTGAATAAAGAAATTATAGTATATGTGCCATTAAATGCGTCATATATAGATACTGATAGTATTTTACCTTATATAGATAACTGTATACTTATACAGTATGGAACAAAGTCTGAGAATTCTAAGACTAGTGGAGCAGACTGTTCACCAGCATTTGTAGAAAGCAATGTGAAAGAATTGATTAATAGAAATCTTAATGTTCAAAAAGTTATAATAGAAATACCGTTGTATTCGGTGTTATGGACAGAAAAAGATCAAAAAGTTATAAGTGCACAATATATGTATAGTTCGGCTCTTCAAAGTTATATAACTCTAAACAATTTAACGGCCGTTTTAAATGAACAAGCGGGACAGATGTATGTGGAACACACTAGAGGTAATCTTACGTATAAGATGTGGCTTGAAGATAATTATTCAATAAATAAGAAGATAAATATAGCAAAAGGAAATAATTTGGCTGGAGTGAGTTTATATAAAAAAGGGTATGAGTCACAAGAATTTGATATATAGCTAAAGTTTGTAGATAGGAGTAATTAAAAAATGAATAAGAAAAAAAGTGCCAAAAGTATTAAATCTGGTGTGTCTATTGTAGCATTAATAATTGTTTTAATAGTTATGAGTATGCTTGTTGGAATTACTGTAATGAGCACAAATGGTGTGATACAAGAAACAAACGCAAGAGAATTTGCAAGTGAATTAAAACAAATAGAATATCTTGTAAAACAGAGTAAAATATTAAATGATAATGAGATTTTAAATTTCCCAGCACGTACTATTTTAGTAAGCAATTTAACTTCAGAACAGAATGAACAGATGAGTGAAGAGATAGTTAATGGAGCAACACAAATAGTTTTATATGAAGTGGACTTTAATACAATAGGAGCAAATAATACAATTTACGGCAAAAAAGAAGATGAAAATGATGTTTATGTTGTGTCTAATACAACCGGTAAAGTATATTATTTAAAAGGATTTAAGTGGGAAGAAAAAATATATTATACTTTGACAGATGGACTTAACGAGTTACTTTCAATATAGTATTACTTTAAATATGGTAAATTTTAAAAAAGAAGGATCGAACTTTTAGATAAAATGAAAATGCTAAAAATCGGGATCGAGAAAACATGTCCAAATAGTTGAAAATTCAAAAAACATATGGTATAAGAGTATAAGGAAAAGAGGAGAAAAAACGTATGATAACATCTCATGGAAAAATATGTAAATGGGGGGGGGGGCAAAAAGCCTTCTAAATAGTAGCTTTCAAGGACAATTAAAGATTGGCCCATGCCTTGCATACATGAAAATATGTGCGTGAGGTGTAGGCTTTTTGTGCGTTTTACCTTAGACCATAATTAAACAAAAGAAGGAGGAATAAGATTATGGAAAAAAGAAGAAGCGGTATATCGCTTATAGTGTTAGTAATAATTATAGTTGTTTTAAGCATATTGGCTACATCAGTAATAGTAAGTTTATCTAATACCAATATAATAGAAGAGGCAAGTGATGCAGTAAATAAAGCACAACGAAAACAAATAGAAGAGATTAAAGAGCTTATGTTAGTTGATGGGCTATTAGGAAATAATCCGCCAGACCAAACAATAGGTGACGTAACTTTAAAATGGGATGAAGCTACAAAAACAGTAATTGAAGTAGATAGTAAAACAAGTGAATATGATAACTTACCTGTATTTGCAGGAAGTACGGCAGAGTGTACAAATACTAGTAAAAAATATGTGTTACCAGATGGCTATTTGTATGAGTATGAGCCAGTGTATGAGACAAATTATACAAACCAGATTCCAATTTCTACGGGCAGTACAACCACAGGATTTGCTAATGATACAAGAATAAACAGCTCAGGGAATGTGGTAAGCAATATCGGAACGTTTACTACTGGATTTATCCCTATAGAACCAGGAGATATAGTTAGGGTTAATGGACAATATTTGACGTTAAGTTCAAATATTGCAAATACAAACAATTTACAAATAGCATTTTATGATAGTAATAAAACATACGTATTTTCAGAGCCTATGTCTTTATTTGGAGGCTATTGGGTTAATGTAGAGAAAGATACAGACGGATACTTCAAAAAATTTCAATTAAAGCAAAATTCTTCTACTGCTGCGAGTTTCGCATATGTAAGATTTACTATGATAGGTGAAGCGTATAATGCTGTAGTAACAGTAAATGAGGAGATAGCTGAATCGGCTCAAACGGGAAGTGTATGGAAAAAAACAATTAAATATATATCGGAGGACTGGATAGACGAAATAACTACAACTGCTAATACGGTAAATAATTTAAAATCTGGTAGTTCAGATATAACTCAGTTTTTGCTAGTATCAGATATTCACTTAAGTGTTGGAAACTTTGCGTCTATTAGAAATATTGGTAAAGTGTCAGCAGAAGTAATGAAAAGATGTAATATTCCGTATTTTGTAAGCTCTGGAGATAACACAACTCAATCTTCAGATTATTCTGTTTCAGATTTTCAAGGTCAAATGAATGATGTGGTAAATAAAGTATTGTCGCCAATAGATAGCAAAATGATACTGGCAACAGTAGGAAACCACGATGGTGCTACTGGACAAAAACTGGTGGATGGGACTACATTACACTACCGTTATCAATTAAATAACACTGCAAGAGCACAAGTTTTCTTTGATTGGCAAAAATCAAATACAGCTAAAGTGTTTTCAGAAGATGGTACGTATTATTATTTAGATAATGCAGATGCAAAAACAAGATATATAGTATTAAATTCATTTTGGTCAGAATGGGCAGGAGATGAAGACGGCTTTACTACAGATATTGAGCATAGCTTTTTCCATAACCCAATATTTGGTCAAGCACAACTTAGCTGGTTTGCAAACGTTGCATTAAATATGCCAAAAGATTACGCAGCAGTTATTATTACACATGATGCTAGCTCTGCTGAAGATGTAGAGATCTTTAAGGGGATTTTAACTGCGTATAAAAATAAAAGTACATATAACGGTACATATTCAGGTAGTCAAACGTGGCAATCTTCTAGTGTAGCAGTAAATTATACAAATGCTGTGGGAGACATTATTGCGATATTCCATGGCCATAATCATCAAGACATAATAAATACAACAACATATGCAGTGCCTTACATAGGAATTACAACGGCAGGTGCAGATGCAAGAGATACAAATGCACCAACAAGAACAGTCGACACAGCTACTGAAACAGCAATAGATGTTGTTACAATAGATAAAACAAACAAAACGATATATTTAACACGTTTAGGAGCAGGAACAGATAGAAGTGTAAGCTATTAAAAAAGAAAGCTATGCCTCTTGACAGGCGTGGTATAATAATTATGTACCTTATCCTAGGATATGACTTCCTCAGGTTATATCTTGGAATTAGGCGAATTTTAATAAGGAGGAAAGCAAAATGACAACAGAAAGAAAACAAGAGCTTCTTACTAGTTTCGCAAGACAAGAAGGCGATACAGGTTCGGTAGAAGTTCAGGTAGCTTTGTTAACAGAGAGAATTAAAGAACTTACAGAACACTTAAAGGTTCATAAAAAAGACGAGCATTCAAGACGTGGACTTTTAATCATGGTTGGTAAGAGAAAAAGACTGTTAAGTTATCTTGAAAAAGTAGATATTGAAAGATATCGTGCTTTAATTGCAAAACTTGGATTAAGAAAATAGAGCAGTTAGACTTTGGAATTAGGTTACTATTCACAGCTGATATGGCTTGTAACATTACTGTAATCAAAATTTAAT
>CAYZTN010000047.1:0-9345 GCA_964481385.1 uncultured Clostridium sp.
TTTTTATATTATTTTTTAGACTTTTTCAGCAGTCCCGAAACGTCCCAAATGACAGCATGACAGCATGACAGCATGACAGCAAATCTAAAAAAATCTCACTTTACTCTAGTTTTTTAAGCTTTACCATGATATAATAAAACCACTGTTACGGAATTACTATTCCTGTAACAAGTTTATCTTAGGAGGTCATAAGAATGACAAAATATGTTTATCAATTTAATGAAGGTAATGGTAAACAAAGAGAACTTCTAGGTGGTAAAGGCGCTAACTTAGCAGAAATGACTAATTTAGGTATGCCCGTTCCACATGGTTTTACTGTTACTACAGAAGCATGTACTCGTTATTATGAAGATGGCAAAGAAATTGCACCAGAAATCGTAGATGAGATATTTGCTAATTTAAAAGTGCTAGAAGAAAAATCTGGCAAAGTATTTGGAAGTGTAGAAAACCCACTTCTTGTATCTGTTCGTTCAGGAGCTAGAGCTTCTATGCCTGGTATGATGGATACAATACTTAACCTAGGACTAAATGACGAAGTCGTTGAAGGATTTGCTGCGCTTACCAACAATCCACGTTTTGCGTACGATTCATACCGTCGTTTCGTTCAAATGTTTTCAGACGTTGTTATGGAAGTTCCAAAGAGCTTCTTCGAAGAAATAATTGACGAAATGAAAGCTAAAAAAGGCGTTAAACTAGATACAGAACTTGACGCTGACGACATGAAAGAGTTGGTAAGATTATTCAAAGACTGCTACAAGAAAAACAAAGGCGAAGATTTCCCAACTGAGCCAAAAACACAACTTATTGAAGCTGTTAAAGCAGTATTTAGATCTTGGGATAACCCTAGAGCTATATACTACCGCCGTATGAACGACATTCCTTCTTCTTGGGGAACAGCTGTAAACGTTCAAATGATGGTATTTGGAAATATGGGAGAAACATCTGGTACTGGTGTTGCATTTACTCGTAACCCATCTACTGGTGAGAAAAAGTTATATGGAGAATTCCTAATGAATGCACAAGGTGAAGACGTTGTTGCTGGTATTAGAACTCCTCAAACAATTGACCAATTAAAAGAAGTTATGCCAGAAGCATACGAGCAATTCGTACAAATCTGTCAAAAACTTGAAGACCATTATGCAGATATGCAAGATATGGAATTCACAATTGAAAATAAAAAGCTATATATGCTACAAACAAGAAATGGTAAAAGAACTGCAGCTGCAGCTTTAAAAATTGCTGTTGACCTTGTAAACGAAGGTAAAATAACAAAAGAAAAAGCGGTTGCAATGATAGACGCAAGAAGTCTTGATACAGTTTTACACCCATGTTTTGATACAGAAGCTCTTAAAAAAGCTCACGCTATTGGCGAAGCTCTTCCAGCATCTCCAGGTGCAGCTTGTGGTAAAGTTGTATTTAACGCAGCTGACGCTATTGAATGGAAAGCTCGTGGAGAAAAGATAGTTCTAGTAAGACTTGAAACTTCTCCAGAAGATATAGAAGGAATGCACGCATCTGAAGGTATCCTTACAGTTCGTGGTGGTATGACATCTCACGCAGCCGTTGTTGCTCGTGGTATGGGAACTTGCTGCGTATCTGGTTGTGGTGCAATATCTATTGATGAAGCTAACAAAGTATTCACATTAGGTGGACACACAATCCACGAAGGAGATTATCTATCTCTAGACGGAACAACTGGTAAAATATACGCTGAAGCTATTCCTACTGTTCCTGCAAGCATTTCAGGTGACTTCGGAACAATTATGGGATGGGCTGATGAATTTAGAAAACTTCAAGTTAGAACTAATGCAGATTCTCCTGCTGACGCTATTCAAGCTGCAAAGTTTGGTGCAGAAGGTATAGGACTTTGCCGTACTGAGCACATGTTCTTTGAAGCAGATAGAATCAAAGCAATGAGAGAAATGATTGTTTCTGATACAGAGGAACAAAGAAGAAAAGCATTGGATAAATTACTACCAATGCAAAGAGGCGATTTTGAGGGATTATATGAAGCTATGGAAGGAAAAGCAGTAACAATTCGTTACCTTGACCCACCTCTACACGAGTTCTTACCAACTGAAGAAAAGGATATTATAGAAATTGCTGAAGAACTTGGAATTACAGTAGAAAAACTAAAACAAGTTATAGCTAGTCTTCATGAATTTAACCCAATGATGGGACACAGAGGTTGCCGTTTAGCAGTATCTTACCCAGAAATTGCTGAAATGCAAACAAGAGCTGTAATTGAAGCAGCATTAAATGTTAAATCAAGACACGCTGACTGGGATATCGTTCCTGAAATCATGATACCACTTGTTGGTGAAGTAAAAGAACTTGCTTATGTAAAATCTATCGTTACAAAAACAGCTGATGAAATAATTAAAGCAGCTGGTAGCGATATGCATTACAAAGTAGGTACAATGATAGAAATACCAAGAGCAGCTGTAACTGCTGATGAAATAGCAAAAGAAGCTGAATTCTTCTCATTTGGTACAAACGACTTAACACAAATGACATTTGGTTTCAGCCGTGATGACGCTGGTAAATTCTTAAATTATTACTATGAAAAGAAGATATATGAACAAGACCCATTCGCAAGAATTGACCAAAATGGTGTTGGTAAACTTGTTAAAATGGCAGCTGAACTAGGACGTAGCACAAGACCAGATATAAAACTTGGAATTTGTGGAGAACACGGCGGAGATCCATCTACTATTGAGTTCTGCCATAAAGTTGGTTTAACTTATGTATCTTGCTCTCCATTTAGAGTACCTATTGCTCGTCTTGCTGCAGCACAAGCCGCAATAAACAATAAATAACAATTATATAACAAATTGTATTTGTTGGACAAAAACATCCGAGGAAAATTTCCTCGGATGTTTTTTGGGTTTACTCAAACGTTTTACATCTTCCTCATATTATATATTCTCAAATGTAATAAATTCAGATATATCACTCGCAATTTTAGCTTCAAGCAACATAGGAACACTTGTAACTGGATGCATAAATGATACTTTCTCGCAATGTAAAGCTTGTCTTTTAATCAATTTAAGCATTTTCTCTTTTTCAATACTTTTTGCATATAAATCATCTCCTAGCAACGTATGACCAATATATGACATATGCACTCGTATTTGATGTGTACGCCCCGTATAAAGCTTTATTTTTACAACAGAATAATCTTTTGTTTCGTTATATTCCAACCTCTCAAATTCTGTTTTAGCGTATTTGCCATCTTCTCTTACTTCTCTTAATATAATGGTATTATCTTTCCTTGCAATAGGTGCCTCAATTATTCCTTTTTCTTCTATTTTTCCATTTACAATAGCGATGTATTCTTTATTTAATTCAATTTCTTCTTTTTTCAAATTAAACAATTCTTGTATATATGGATGTTTTGCAAATATACATACTCCGCTCGTATCTTTATCTAACCTGGTTACAATATGAATCCCATATACGTTTTGAGAAGCTAAATATGGTGCAACTATATTAGATAACGTATTCTCATAGTTATTGCATGACGGATGTACTGGCATATTATATGGTTTATTTACTGCCAAAATATATTCGTCCTCATATATTATATCCAAAGGTGCATCTTTACATTTGTATTTGTTTATAAACTTATCATTCTCTGGTATATTTTCACACAATGTAATTTCAAGCTTATCTCCTGTACTCACTAAATCTTTTCTTACTTTATGTTCTCCATTTACTAAAACACTATTCTCATTTTCTTTTACCACTCTATGTGACATTTTAAGCTTATTTCTTAATATGTTATCCACACTTTCCACACAATCTGCTATATATGTTATTTTCATCTTTTTACCCTCTTAGCAACAACAAGGAATAGACTTACACAATCTACTCCTTGCTTCTTAAAACTTATTCTTCTTCATCAGTTAAATCGTTTTGCTCTTGAAATTGTTTAAATACTTTTTCAGCTTCTTCATCATCTACAACTGTGTCATAAACTTCTTCACCATCTTCTTCTTTTATTTCAAGAATTAAAACGCTTCCTTCTTCTTCATCACTTTCTTCATCTAATGGTAATACAACTAAATATTCTTTTTCATCCATAGATACAACATCTAGAATTTCAAATCTTACGTCATTACCTTCTTCATCAACAAATGTTAATATTCCTTCATCTTCTGCTTCATGTTCATGTCCGCATTCATGACATCCTTCACATGAATGTCCACAACCAATTTTTTCTTCTTCCATTTTTATTCCTCCTTAATATTTATAATATTATTTGCTATACCTAGCAATAATATTCAGTTTTTATGTTGTATATCTTAAGTAATCTTCCAAGATATACATTGCCGCAAGTCTATCTGCGTGTATTTTTTTATCTTTTTGCTTTATGCCTAAATCTTTCATTGTCTTATGTGCCATAACAGTAGTAAGTCTTTCATCCCATTTTATAACTTTCAAGCCAAGTGCTTCAATACTAGGAATTATTTCATCTATCTTTTTGCTTGTATCAGACAAATCGCCATTCATATGTTTTGGATATCCTATAACTACCGTGCTTATTTTATATTCATTCACAAGCTCTTTTAGCTTATTCATTAAAACATCATTATTTCCATCGATAGTTAAAGTATCTAAACTTTGTGCAGTTATTTTTAACGGATCTGAAATAGCTAAACCAACTCTTGCTAGGCCATAATCTATACTTAAAACTCTTTCCATTTTTCTTCCTATAAATCCAAATATTTTTTAATCATTTCTTCAAGCAATTCATCTCTTTCAATTTTGCAAATCAAAGCTCTAGCGTTATTGTGAGATGTTATGTACGTTGGGTCTCCTGATATAATATAACCAATTATCTGGCTAATAGGTTCATATCCTTTGTCCTTTAATGCACTAACCACTTGCTCCATAATTTCTTTTACCCTCTTTGATTCCTCTTTCTGAGGGCTAAATAATGTTGTATGTTGATCCATAAAATACAACCTCCTTTTATATTATATTTATTGTATTTGCAGAATTTGAATTCTTAATGTAATTTACCATTTTATCTAATTCTTTTTCAACATTACTTTGCTTTTTAACTTCATGCATAACAATATTTAATTCTAGACTCACAGCCGAGTCACCAACAGCTTCAGAATAAACTTTAATATTTCCTAAAAATCTTTCCATTGTTGTATGAAGTATATCAACCGTAATGCCGGGACATGCAACGCAGAACTTAGAACCGCTATATCTTACAAGTATATTATCCGAACTTAACATTTCTCTTAACTGACTTGCTGCCTTCTTCAATAGTCTATTTCCAACTTCTCTGCCATATTTATCATTAATTTCTGGCAAATTAGATAATTGTATTAAAATTAAAGAAGAAGTATCACTTGCAACTAGCTTTTGTCTTAAAGTTGAATACAAATAAATATTATTATAGAACCCAGTTTGCTTATCTGTATTACTTGCATTCTCAATTGCCTCTTGGCTTAGCACATTTTCAATGAATACGCCTATATTGTCCTTAAGACGTGCTAATTCTTCCTTTGAAATTGAATCATAAGCAGATTCTGCATTATCTTCTAATAGCCAAAAACCTCTATATGTTCCATTATAATATATAGGTGAAAACATTGCCGACTTTATCTGTCTCTCAATAGCCGTTTTGTATCCTAAAACCCTAGCGCCAGTAGCCACTAAGTACTTTGAAATATTCTGAATAGCATTATTATTGAATTCCTGGCCTTCAGCAAGAGTTTGCAACCCATCTAAATATGTAGATTCTACATTTGAAGCTTTAATACTATATTCAATTCCATCAAACAACACTAAAGTAGAATATCTTGTATCAAAAATTTCTAACATAATATTGTTTAATTCCTCAATTTTGTTTTTTGCAGGAATAGCTGACGCCATTATTTCAAACATTCTTTGCATTATTACCATTGCAGACATATTTCCTAAAGCTACTTTATAATATTTATTTTTTTTCATCGTTAATAAAAGTATTATTCCTAACGCTAAAATTCCTATCGCTAAAAGGACAATTACAACTACCATAAACTCTCTCCTTTGTTTATTTAACAACTTTCTCGAAGCCTGAAGATTCACTGCTCATTTCAGGCAAACCAGACTTCTTAAACATACTAAATCCCCTATGTTTTGGTTTTTCATATTTTTCTGAATTGACTTCGCTAATTCCTATAGGATAAATAGAATTTGTTATTTGTTCCAAAGCTATTTTAAATTCTCTAGTAAAACTAGAAAATGTGTTACTAGACTTAAACAACATTTCGATATATTTAACATAATTCTCTTGGTCAAAAGGCAATATAAAATACTGTAATCCTGATGTATCAAACAATGGCTCGGGATCTATCATATTCATATCTAAACTGCTATATGTAGCTATCCCATCAATTAAATCTTTCGAAGTAAGTGCACATTTAACATGTTTATTTATTATAATCTTCACCTTATTCATTGGTATACCACGACTTTTTATTTCCTTCATGAACATTGTTATTTGATTAACATTCAACGCATCCATATCTTGTATTACATATATTTCTTGTGCTAAACGATAATAGTCCACAGGAGTAGAAAAATCGCAATCGATTAAAACAACACTGTTATTCTGCATAGCTGTCTGAATGACATTAGTAGCATTATATTGTTTTCTATCTTCACCAGGTACACCTGTATATATACTAAGTTTTCCGTATACAAGTGGCTGATTTAAACCATTAGATGCATATTTCATACTCTCCGCTGCAATTGAACGTTTACCTTCATTATCATACGTATACAATATATATGAGTCTCTCTTTTTAGTTAAATCAACTATGCCAACTTTAATGTTTTTTCTATATAACATTGTAGCAATAGCATTTATACAAAATGTAGTTCCTACTTTTGGCGCTCCAATGAAACAAGCCACCTTTTTATAGTCTTTTGGAACTTCATATACAGAACGTACTACTTCTTTTTCCATTACCTGCGTAAGCACAGGTGCTTGCTGATTTGATTGCTTTACAACAATCCTTTCAACTATCTGTGGCTGTTTCTCAACTGTAACGTTTGATACACTAGTATCAATATTTGTGTTCTTTTCTGTTACAGGCGGAATTACAACCGCTCCGTTTTGTATTACCTGTTTATATTTCTCACTATTCTCCGTCAAAAATGCATTAACATCCTGAGGCAAAAATCCAATTATTATTCTCAACTGTTCATTAGTATATTGAGAAGAAATTTTATCAAATATCTCTACATACTTTTCAGAATTACCATTTTGCTTTCTGTAATAGTTTATAATACGTTGTATTTCAAGCTCAGTTACTTGCGCTTTTCCATATACGCTTTGATCATCATTATCATCGTAATACTTTTTAACATCCTTTTTTTTGCTTGGAACATTTAGCAAAGCACATACTTTGCTTTTTGTTCTATTATTTCCAGTTAAAACAGAATATACACCTATATTGAATAAGCGCGTTAAAAACTCGTCGCCCAATTTTCTTCTATCTGACGCTATATATACAATGTTTTTTGCATCAAACTCATCAGTCATTGTATCTATATTATTAAATAAAAACTCATCTATTTGAGCATAATTGTTATTTGGATATTTTTCTAAATCTTCCAATAATACAAGTCTATCATATTCATTTTGGGATAATTCTTGTATTGCTTGCTTAAAATAATATACATTTTTATACTCAATTTTTTCCTTATACGTTTCTTCATAATATTTTACAATGGACCTCACTGTGTCGTCATTATTTAAACCAAATAATATTTTCATTTAGTTGTCCCTCCATTATCTAAATTATTATTATAATCCTATTGTAACAAAAGCATACAGCAAAGGCAAACACTGAATAACAGTCATGAATACAGAAATTCCCATTATCATTTTTTGACCGTTTACCTTATATTCAAATGCTTCCGAACCAATAACATAATATTGATATAATGCATACAATAGTATTACAACCATAACCGGCCATGAATACTGTTGTATTTTAATTAAAATTTTCATAATGTTATCTATAATAACGTCATTTTTATCTGTAACTGTCGTAGTAGCAAACAAAAATCCAGATGCTATAAAAACTATAACAGACAAAGATATACATGTTTTCATTAATTTATTATATATCATGAAACCCTCCAAACTCACATTCATATATGACACATATATTTTACTATAATATTCATACAATATCAAGCTTTAAAGAGTAATTTTAGAAAAAAAGTCTTTTAACTCATTCTTTTAAAATAGAGGATTTTGAGTTTTCGAAATTTACATAACGAAAAAATAGGACTAGCTAGTTTAAAACTGCCAATCCCATAGTTTTAGCCTAAATTCATTTTTCTTTTAAATCTTTTGATTTCTTTTTTGCTCTGTTTAATAGCATTATGTACCATTTCGCAATTCGTAGCGCCTACAATAGCTCCAGCTACCATTCCGATTACTAATCCAATCATAGTCCCTTTAAGGCATTCCATTTTTAACACTCCTTTCTTTTTTATTATTCTTTGATTTATTAATACTTATTAAACTTGAAATTATTTCATATGTCCCCAGTATCGCCATAAATACGCTAAAATATATTTTTAAATCCTCATTTTGCACATTCTTAACAAGAATAATTCCAAAAAAGCAACCAATAATAATTAAAGGAATCATCTTTTTTAATTTATCCTTTTCAACCAAATTATTCTTAAAATTAAAAATAGTACTACTTAATCCGACCATCAAAAACATTACAAGATTTATTGCTTGTGCCTCTTTCTGTCCAAAACCCAACAATGTTGTAGATAAAATTACCAGTAACGCTCCTCCGCCTATTCCCATTCCAGAAAGCAAAGCAGATATTATAGCAATTATTATGAATTTCAACATTTCCATTACTCCTTCTAATAGTTTTATTACCAATTTACTATTATATTGTACATTGAAAACGAAAATATAACTGCACCAGAAATTAAATTTAGCAAATTTGCATTCATCTTTTTCATTATTTTTGCACCAACCGGTCCAAATATCAATCCGCATAATGTAGCAATTATAATTTCCAAAAGCTTAAATTCTACCATTTTAAAATAACTTATAATTGAAAATATTGTCGCAACAGAAGTGCAAACCATACTTGTTGCTCTTGCTTTATGCGTATCATTCTTTGCAATATATATTAAAAAAAATACCAAAATCTGACCCGCTCCGCTTGCAAAAAAACCATTTGCAACTCCAGTTATAAAACTAAACAAATAAATCATAACACCATTATTATGTGCATTTTAGGCAATAAATATCCACCGGCTTAGCCGGTGGTTTTTATTGATGCCTATAAGGCATCG
>CAYZTN010000048.1:0-9317 GCA_964481385.1 uncultured Clostridium sp.
CTTATGCTTCAATGTTTCTACGCTTTTTTTAATTTTTTTCATTCTTTTGTCCTGCGTTATTGCTATAATTTATTGAATGTAAAACAAAAATATGGTAATATTTTTAAAGAGATGAGGAGATTATATGAGTAAGTTAATAGTGTTTTTTTCATATACTGGAAATACCAGAATTATTGCTAAGAAAATTAAGGAAAAACTTGACTGTGATATTTTAGAAATTAAAACGAAAGTGCCATATTCAAATGATTATGATACTGTTGTAAATGATGAGCAAAACCAAGAAGCGAGTGACTTTTTGCCAGAAATACAAGAAATAGGTGTGGAGCTAAGCAAGTATGACGAAATAATACTTGGAACAGGAGTGTGGTGGTATAGGCCGACTCCAGCTATAAGGACGTTTTTAACTCAAAATGATTTATCTGGCAAAAAAGTAATACCATTTGCAACAAATGCAGGGTGGCTTGGAAAAACATTTAAAGAAATTAAAAAATTGTGTCCTAATTCAAATGTCCAAAATGAAATGAATATTGTTTTTGAAGCGTATAGCAACGTGCTTGTTACACCTCAAAAAGATATAGACAAGTGGATAGAGTGTATAAAATAGACTTTTTTTAAACTCTACGTTTAGTTTGGTGTATTTGTATAGCTTTTATGGTATAAACTGTTTAGGAGAAGGTGAGTAGTTTGAATCAAGAAAAGATAGGTAAGTATATATCTGAACTTCGTAAAGAAAAATGTATGACACAAGTGGAGCTTGCAGAAAAGCTAGGTATAACAGATAGAGCGATTTCAAAATGGGAAAATGGTAGAGGAATGCCAGACATATCTTTAATAGTGCCACTATGTGAGATTTTAGACATTTCAATAAACGAGTTGTTAAGTGGAGAAAGGCTAAAGGAAAAAGATTATCCAGAAAAAGCAGAAAAAAATATTATGGATACAATAGACTATACAGATAAAAAGATAAAGAAAACCAAAAAGATATTCTTAATTATTATATTAGTTATTTTACTAATTGTTGTATCTTGTATAACAATGTTTTTATTTGATATAAACAGAATGAGAAATAACAAGTCTGTGATATTTAGCACGTGGGGTTTTAGTTATACTCCGCCACTAGATATTAAAGAAGTGGAAATAGAAAATGCAGTAGAAGAATATTTGCTAGATAAAGCGGCAAGTGATAATAAGTATCACGAAAATGTAAAAGACTTTGTAAGTATGAGAGTGTATTTGTTAGAAGAAAAAGAAGAGCATAGCAAGTATAATGTGTATGCTTGGGTATTAGAAGAAAGCTATTATTTAGAAGGTGGCAAAATAGAGCAAGCAAGTGGTGCGTCAATGCCATATAAATTTGTTGCAGAAAATATAGACGGCAAGTTTGTTGTAACAGATTCTAGAGTTCCAAGAGATGGAAGTTATTATGCTCAAGATATGGAAAATATTTTTCCACTTAGAGTAAGGCGTGATATTGAAGAGGTTTATACAGACGGCACACAGGTGCGTTTAAGTCAAGATATACAAAGACAAGCTATGTTGTATTTCCATTTAAATCAAATGTGATATAATGATACAAATAGAAAGGAAGATATATATATATGAATGAAGTTGTACAAAATATATTAACAAGAAGAAGTACAAAGAAGTACAAAAGTGAGGCGGTTTCTCAAGATATTATAGATACAATAGTAGAAGCTGGAACTTATGCACCATCTGGTATGAATAAGCAGTCACCTATTATACTAGAAGTAACAAGTAAAAGTGTGAGAGATAGACTGTCAAAATTAAATGCTATGGTAGCAGGAATGCCAGAAAACTTTGATCCCTTTTATAATGCACCGGTTGTATTAGTTGTGTTAGCAGATAAAAGTGTACCTACATATATTTACGATGGAAGCGTAGTTATGGAAAATATGTTACTTGCAGCACATTCTTTAGGACTTGGAGCTTGTTGGATACATAGAGCTAAGGAAGTGTTTGAAACGAAAGAGGGAAAGAGCATACTAAAAGAGTTGGGCATTGATGGAGAATATGAAGGCATTGGCAATTGCGTTATAGGATATGCTGATGGAGAGCCTAAGCCACATACAAGAAAAGAAAAATATGTATATAAAGTTTAAATAGACATTTAGGTGAAAACGTGTTGTTCAAAATAACTTCTACCTATGGTTTAATATATGTGTAGAAAGGTGGTAGAGTATTTTGAATACAGATAAAATTTATGCAGAACACATTGCAAATGAGTATTCTGTGAAAAAAGAATCAAAAGTAATAGCACTTAAAAAGCTAGATAGAAAGGCAAAATTACCAGCAGACATTTTTGTATATACAAATGGAATTTTAATGAGCTTGGTTTTAGGAATAGGTATGTGTTTTTCTATGAATGTTATTGGTGGAGGTAAATTTTTCGTTTTAGGAATTGTTATAGGTATAATTGGAATAATTGGTGTAAGTACAAATTATTTCTCATACAAAAAGATATTAGCAGCTTCTAAAGAAAAATATGCACAAGATATAATAAGGCTTGCAAATGAAATTACTGAAAGCGAAGAATAAGAAAGGAGCAGTATTAAATGAACAAAAATGAAAGCAAATATTTTAATACTGCTATTCTTTTTGATGAAGCACTTATTTACTTGCTTGAGAAAAAAGATGTTGAGTATATAACTGTAAAAGAGATTTGTAATAAAGCGGGAGTAAATAGGTCAACCTTTTATTTGCATTATGAAAATATATCCGATTTGGTAGATGAAACAGTAAAATATATAAACAAGAAATTTGCAACATATTTTGATGTTAATTCTGAAGAATTTGTAGAAAAAATAAAAAGCTACTCACTAGAAGAATTAAAACTTGTAGAGGGTAAGTATTTAACACCATATCTTACGTTTATAAAAGAGAATAAAAAGGTGTTTAGAGCAGCATTTAATAACCCAAATGGAATGAAAACAATAGATAATTACAACCATTTGAAAAAGTATGTTTTACTGCCTATATTAGAAAGATTTAATGTGCCTGAAAATGAAAGACATTATCTTATAAGCTTTTATATTACGGGAATTATGGCAATTATTAAAGAGTGGCTAGATAATGGCTGTACTGATTCGGTATCTGATATAGAAGCTCTTGTTATAAAGTGTGCAGGTGGCAGGTAGTATAAAAAGCGTGAGCATAGATTAGCTGTGCTTGCGTTATTTTTATGTAAAAACATTTGACAAATGATAAAAAAGATGTTAAAATATTACTGTAATGTGAATGAAAAATAAAAATACTCATAAAATAATAACATAGAGGTGATAAAAATGAATTGCTACAATATAGTGTTAGAATATATAAATCATATTGAAAAAGGAATGCCAATTTTTATTGAAGAAATTAAAGAATACGTTATTAAATTTTATAATGAAAATGATAAAGAAAAAGTTTTTAATAATGTTAAAGTAATTTTGAATAGAATGAATAAAGAAGGGATAATAGAAACAGCATATAAAGGAATCTATTATGTTCCAAATGAAAATATATTTGGTAAGATGCTTATTGGAAATAGACAAATCGTTAAGTATAAGTATATAATGGATAAAACTGGCAATATAAAAGGATATATAACTGGAGCAAAACTTTTTAACGAAGCACATTTAACAACTCAAGTTCCAAATGTTATTGATATTGCAACAAATGAATGCAAAAACTTCAATAAGTATGAAAATAAAAAATTAAATGTTATAATAAGAAAACCAAAAATGAAAATAGATAATCAAAATTATAAATACTTACAATTATTTGATTTAATAGAAAACAAAGATAATATAGCTATTGAAGTAGATAATGCAGATGAAGTAATATATAACTTTATTGAAGAAAATGATTTGAATTTTGAAAAAATAATTAAATATGCTATGGATACAAAAAGTAGGACGGTTATTAACAAGATACTTATTCTAGCAAGATAGGAGTTGCAAATGAATTTACATTTAAATAAAGAATTATTTAGAGAATTTATAGATAACTTAAACGCACGAACTAGAATTGACTCAGACATTATTGAAAAAGACTATTACGTGTGTACAATTTTAAAAGAATTATCCAAAAGTCAAAATGAATTGCAGGCATATTTTAAAGGCGGAACAGCGGTGTATAAAGTGTTAGATACAATGAATCGTTTTTCAGAGGATATAGATTTAACAGTAAAAGTTCTTGCTGAACAATCAAATACTAAAAATAAAAATAGACTAAAACAATCAGCATTCGGTTATGAGATAGAAGGATTGCAACTATCAAAAAATGAGTGCATTGATAATAAAGGAAGCGTTACAGGGATATACAAGTATAATTCTATTTATGATACTAGTAAAGACCCATTGCATAGAGCTGGAATCATACAGGTAGAAGCAACTTCTTTTACTGTCAGTGAGCCATATAAAAAATATAACATAGAGCCACTTATATATAAACTTGCTAACGAAAGCGAAAGAAGGATATTAAAAGAGCAATTTGGAATATCAAATTTTGACATAAAAATTATTAAGTTAGAAAGAATGTTTATAGATAAAATTTTTGCGGCAGAGTTTTATTATATTAGAAATATGTATAAAGATGTGTCAAAGCATTTATATGATATTACAATATTAGCACAAACAAAGGAAATTAAAGAATTACTGCAAAACAAAGAAGAATTAGAGAAGTTGATATCATATAAGAGGCAGGAAGAAAGTATTAGAAAAGGCGGAATAGATATCAATACAAAAATTAAAGATTTTACATATTTGAAACAAGATTTTAGTGAAAACTTATTAAAAGAATTTGAAAATATGCAAAACAAATATGTATTAAATGATAAATATAAAATAGGAATAGATAAGGTAAAAAACACTTTAGATGAAATAATAAATAATAAAAATATTATATAATTTATAAATAATTTAATTATCAAACATTTACAATGTTAGAAATTGTAAATGTTTTCTTTTTGTGAAACTATGTGAAGTATATATTTACAGGTTGACATATATATATACTAATGCTAAAATACTTAACAGTATTAAGTAAGTATAAGGGGAAATAATTATGGAATACGCAAAGAAAGCAGAGGATTTTTTTGATATTATACTTAGTAGAAAAAAGAAGTTAATAGAAATACCACTTAATTGTTCACAAGGAGAAACAGGTACTTTGCTATATTTAACATTTGTAAAAGATGGTATTTCATCAAGTGAGCTAGCAGATAGTTTAGAGGTAAGCTTGCCACGAATTACTTCTGTTTTAAACTCTTTAGAAGCAAAAAAATTGGTAAATAAAAGAATAGACAGCCAAGATAAAAGGAAAACTATAATATATATAACAGATATGGGAAGAAAAATGGTGCTAGAAAAGAAGCAAGAAGCGGTAGAAAATATTGCTAAAATAATGGAAAAGTTGGATAAAAAAGATATTGATGAGTACATAAGAATAACACAAAAAATTGGAATAATAATGGAAGAAATGCAAGAAGAAAAAACTTGTAAAAAATAATTTGAAGGAGATGTTGTTATGAAAAGTTTAATTGTATATTATTCATACGAAGGAAATTGCGAAGAAATTGCTAAAGCAATAAAAGAGGAAACTAATGCAGATGTGTTATGTATAACACCTAAAAAAGAGAATAAAACAAAAAGCATATATAGATTTATTTGGGGTGGAATGCAAGTATATATGACAAAAAAGCCAGAGCTTATGCCATATGAATTTAATTTAGAACAATACGATACAATATTTATTGGGTCACCAGTATGGTTTGGAACATATGCACCGCCAATAAACACATTCCTTTCAGAAAACAATATTGCAAATAAAAATGTTGCGTTATTTATTTGTAGTGGCGGGAATAAAAGAAATGCATTTTTAAATTTTGAAAATGCACTAGCAGAAAATAACATAGTAGGGGAGTTAGAACTTATCTACCCTATAAAAAAACGGAATTGAAGAAGCAAAGCTTAAAGCAAAAGAATGGGCAAAAGATATACTTGAAAAAGTTTAATTGGAGGTAACATGTTACAAATTAAAAATATATCTAAACAATATAGGACAGGAGATTTAGTACAAAACGCATTAAAAAATGTAAGCTTAAATTTTAGAGATAATGAGTTTGTGTCTATACTAGGACCTTCAGGTTCTGGAAAAACTACACTACTTAACATTATTGGTGGGTTAGATAGATATGACACAGGTGACCTTGTAATAAACAATGTATCAACAAAAAAATACAAGGATAGGGACTGGGACTCTTACCGTAATCACACAATAGGTTTTGTGTTTCAAAGCTACAACCTAATACCACATCAAACAGTATTAGCAAACGTAGAAATAGCATTAACAATAGGTGGTATATCTAAAAAAGAAAGAAGAAAAATGGCACTAGATGCACTAGAAAAAGTGGGACTAAAAGACCAAGCACATAAAAAGCCAAATCAAATGTCAGGTGGACAAATGCAGCGAGTTGCTATTGCAAGAGCATTGGTAAACAACCCAGATATTTTACTTGCAGATGAGCCAACAGGAGCACTTGATACAGAAACTAGTGTGCAAGTTATGGAATTGCTAAAAAAAGTAGCAAATGACCGCTTAGTAATAATGGTTACACATAACCCAGAGCTAGCAGAAAATTATTCAACAAGAATAGTAAACTTAAAAGATGGTGAAGTTACAGGAGATACCAACCCATTTAACATAGATGAAAAAACTCAGGAAAAGCCAAAGTATAAAAATCTGGGAAAAGCATCAATGTCATTTTTTACAGCACTGTCACTAAGCTTTAATAATCTGCTTACTAAAAAAGGAAGAACTATACTAACTTCATTTGCAGGCTCAATTGGTATCATTGGAATTGCGTTAATATTGTCGCTTTCAACAGGATTCCAAAACTACATAGATAAAATACAAGAAGATACCTTGTCTTCATATCCATTAACAATCACATCAGAAACAGCAGATAGAACTTCAATGCTACTTTCAATGGTATCTAAAGAAGAAGAAAAAGCAGAGGGAAATGTTGTAAAGGAAACACAAAGTATTTCTACAATGTTTTCAACGATAGGCAAGAACGACTTAAAGTCTTTCAAAAAGTATTTAGAGGATAACAAGTCTGAGGTTGATACAATGGTATCAAATATACAATATACATACAGCATAAGTCCTTTAATTTTTACAAAAGACAGCACAGGTGAAGTTGCACAGCTTAACCCTAGCACGTTACTATCTTCACTTGCAGGAAGTTCGGTAGCGAGTTCTAGTATACTTAGTTCGAATATGACGCTGTTTAAAGAAATGGTTGACGACAAGAAAATGATAGAGTCACAGTATGAAGTTATAGCTGGAAGACTTCCAGAAAATTTTGATGAAGTAATTTTAATATTACCAGCAAAAAATCAAATTTCAGATATGTTGTCATATAGCTTAGGCTTAAGAGATACAAGTAAGTTACAAGATATGATAACTAAAATAATGTCAGGAGAAGCTGTAGAAGATACAAGCGAGCCACTAGAACTTACATATGAAGAACTTATGAGTATACCTTTAAAACTAGTAGATGCAACAGATACATATAAATATAACAGTAAATACGGAATATATGAAAGTATGACAGATGATAAAGCATTTATGGAAGATGTATATGAAAATGCCATAGATTTAAAGATAGTTGGAATAGTTTGTACTGCAGAAGGCTCTACATCTACAATGCTTTCTACTGGTATTGCTTATACAAAAGATTTAACTAAGTATGTCATAGACAAGGCATCAGAATCTGAAATTGTAAAAAAACAATTAGCAAATGAAAATGTAAATGTATTTAGCAATAAAAGGTTTGATGATGAAAATAAGGAAAGTGGAATAGATTTTCAAGATATGGTATCAGTTGATACAGCAGCTTTATCCACTGCATTTGGAGTAAATATAACTGAAAAAGATATTGCAAATATGACAGAGGGATATATGACTAAAATATCTAATGCTATTACAACAGATACGACAAAGGCACAAGCAGCATTTAGTAATACTTTAGTTACTTTAACAAAGAATTTATTAAACGGATATATAGAAAAAAATGCGGTAGCGGGAGTTGCAAATATAAAGCTTAGCAATGTGGAGAGCATAGTAAATGATTTCTTTGCACAAGACAGTACCAAAGCACTTCTTGCTAAACTTACAGCAGACTATGTAATTCCAGAAGATACATTTAAAACAATGTATATAACACTTATTAAGACATTCTTGACAGAGTATGTTAAAGCAACTCAAACTTCAGAAGAAGCAGGAGCATTTATTGTAAGTAGTGTGGTAGATACACTTGTTGAAACATTTGCAAATCAAGCTGCAGTAGTAAATACATCTGCTACGTTAGCAGCAAAAATGACAGAAGCAACTATGCAAAAAACAATACTTTCGGAAGTTGGTAAGCTTTCTCAAAATCTAATGTCAAGTATGGCAAATTCATTTAAAGTAGATGAAACAAAAATTGCCTCTGCATTTAATATAAACGTAACAGAAGAAGAGATAATGCGACTTTTTGAAACAATGTCTACAAGTAGTGTAGGCTCTGCAAATACTAACCTAACAACACTAGGTTACCAAAACTTAAATGAGCCATCAGCCATTTCGCTATACTTTAATGACTTCGATTCAAAAGAATTTTTCTTAGATTTTATAGATGAGTATAACGATAAAATGGAAAAAGAAGATGAAGAAAAGAAAATAAGTTACACAGACATAACTGGAATATTGATGTCTTCAGTAAGTGTAATTGTAGATAGTGTAACATATGTACTTATTGCATTTGTAAGCATTTCCCTTATAGTATCTTCAATAATGATAGGTATTATTACATATATTTCTGTGTTTGAAAGAACAAAAGAAATAGGTGTATTAAGAGCGATTGGTGCGTCAAAGAAGAATATTTCTTCAATATTTAATGCGGAAACATTTATTGTAGGACTATTTTCTGGAATGCTTGGAATAGCGGTGTCACTACTACTTCTTATCCCTATAAACCAAGTAATTCATACGTTAACAGGTAATATGGCAATTACGGCAGTACTTCCAACAGAAGGAGCTATTGTACTTGTTGTATTAAGCGTAATATTAACTTTAATAGGTGGACTTATTCCATCAAAAGCTGCGGCTAAAAAAGACCCAGTACTCGCATTAAGAAGTGAGTAATAAGTTTTTACAGTGTCATTTGGGACGTTTTCAAATGACACTGTTTTTCAATAAAAACACAAGATATGAAATTTATTTATTCGGGTATTATTTTATATCAAATGAAAATGACACAGTTAAGTTAACGG
>CAYZTN010000049.1:0-9301 GCA_964481385.1 uncultured Clostridium sp.
CGATGCCTTATAGGCATCAATAAAAACCACCGGCTAAGCCGGTGGATATTTATTGTTGTGTGTAAAAACTTCAATTTTGTACATGAAATTATAAAATAAAATAAAAAACAAGGTTAAAAACTTGAAAAAATCAAATAATACTTGTATACTATTTGCAGTGCAAGGAGTTTATTTATGTGTGGATTTGTAGGTTATGTAGAAAAAGGAAAAAAGAATGAAAAGATAGTTAAAGCTATGGCAGATATGATAAAACATAGAGGACCTGATGATGAGGGGATTTATGAAGATGATGGAGTATCCCTAGCTTTTAGAAGACTTAGTATAATAGATTTAAACTGTGGTCACCAACCAATGTTTAACGAAGATAAGTCCATGGTAATTGTATTTAACGGCGAGGTATATAACTTCCAAGAATTAAGAAAAGATTTGGAAGCAAAAGGCCACGTATTTAACAATAATTCGGATACTGAAACAATACTTCATGGTTACGAAGAATATGGCGAAGAGATAACAAAAAAGCTAAGAGGAATGTTTGCTTTTGTTATATGGGATATAAAAGCAAAGAAAATGTTTGGAGCAAGAGACCCATTTGGTATAAAACCATTTTATTATTATACATCAGATAATTTGTTTATATTTGGCTCTGAAATTAAGAGCTTTATACCACATCCAGAGTTTAAAAAAGAGCTTAATGAAAAAGCACTTAAAACATATTTAACATTTCAATATTCAGCGTTAGACGAAACTTTCTTTAAAGGTGTGTATAGGTTAAAACCAGGTCACCAATTTACGTATGAAGATGGCAAGCTTAGCGTGACTGAGTACTATGAAGCGAAGTTTAGCGAACAAAAACAAGATTTTAATGAAACTGTAGAAAAAATACATGACACGATTAAAAGTTCAATAGACTACCACAGAATAAGTGATGTAGAAGTAGGTGCGTTTTTATCTAGCGGTGTTGACTCAAGTTATGTAGTGTCTTATGCAAAGCCAGATAGAACATATACAGTAGGGGTTTAACTTTAACAATTTTGACGAAACTGTGTATGCAAAAGATTTATCAAATATGCTCGGTATTACAAATACAAGTAAGTTAATTACTGCAGATGAGTTTTTTGATTCACTTCAATATGTACAGTATTATTCAGATGAGCCTCATGCTAATCTTTCAGCAGTACCGCTATATCATTTGGCAAGACTTGCTGCAAAAGATGTAAAGGTTGTATTATCCGGAGAAGGTGCAGACGAATTGTTCGGAGGTTACCAGGCGTATCACAGAACTAACTTTTATAACGCATATGAGAGACTTCCTTTATCTTTCAGAGTAAAAATGAAGAAAATGGCAGAGAAAATGCCTAATGTAAAAGGAAAGAATTTCTTAATAAACGAAGGAACTCCATTAGAAGATAGCTACATAGGTCAAGCGTTTATATTTGATGATCAAGGTGCAAACGATGTGTTGAAGCCTGAGTATAAGACGGACATAAGTTTTAGAGATGTAACGCGCCCTATATTTGAGAAAGTAAAGGGTGAAAACGACTTAATTAAAATGCAGTATTTGGATATGAACTTGTGGCTTCCAAATGATATTTTGCTTAAAGCAGATAAAATGACAATGTCTGCGTCTCTTGAGTTACGTGTACCATTCTTGGATAAAGAAGTGTTTAGTTTAGCGTCTACACTTCCTCGTGAATATAAAATTAAAGGAAAAGACACAACAAAATATGCTTTAAGAAAAGCTGCTGGTAAAATTGTTCCTCATGAGTGGTCTCAAAGAACAAAGATAGGTTTCATGGTACCATTTAAGTATTGGTTAAAAGAAGAAAAATGGTATAACAAAGTGAAAGCTGAATTTGAAAGCGAATATGCAGCAAAGTTTTTTGATACAGAAAAGATAGTGAAACTACTTAATGATTATTATGAGGGAAAACAAATGTCCCACAGAAAAGTATATACAATATATTCTTTCTTAATATGGTACAAAAAGTATTTTATAGAAATGTAATATAATAAGCCCCGAGATTCGGGGCTTATACCATATATCAAAACATATAACAAAAAAATGAACAGTCCAATGAACGGTTCATAATCATCTATAATGCTTAGCAGTAATGTAATTGCTAGCTTAATATAGTTAAATTATACTATATAATATGCTCGGTTCTGCCTCTTACATAAATAATATCAAAGTTGACAAAATTACTGGTATTGTAGCTGATGACTTAATTTTATCTTTAAACTTAGATAAAATCAAAGAATAAGAAAAATATAACAGCTTTCATCTTGAACATGATATATGTTTACAAAATTATAGTGATGAAATTATAACTGAAATTGGAAATATATTTAACCTTGATTTTTTTAAGAGTATTTCTTGCTCCAATTCCTTTTATACGAGTGTTAGTCCATTCATTTGATTCACTTCCGGCAAACATTTATTGTATTGCTTATAAAGAGCGAAGCCTTATTTTAAAGATTAGTTGCGTACCAATTGCTGTATATTCAAATTATATGGTTATTGTAGCAGTAACGTTTTAAAATATTTGAGATAATGCTTATATGCGAGGTTGCTTTTCTCCTTTTGTCTTAAGTCTCTCTCCTTAATATATTTATATTACAGTATGCTCAACCGAGTATGTTGACAAAAAATTGAAAAAGTTAAAAATTTGTAAAATATTTTTTGTGGTAAAATTTTAATGCAACGCCACGAAATTTGAATGATTTTTGATAAAATATGAATGGATAAGAAAAACGGTGAAAGCACTCAAAATAGTGCATTTGATATACAAAAGAGGTTTTGCGAAAAACTCGTAAAACCTCAAAATATGGTGCGAGTAATAGGACTTGAACCTACACACCTGTTGGTACCAGATTCTAAGTCTGGCGCGTCTGCCAATTCCGCCATACTCGCAACAGCACTTATATATTACCATAGGAAAATGCGTTTGTCAATATTTTGATTTAAAAAACTTGAAAAAATAAATTTTAAAAAAACACGTTTTAAAACTGTATTTTAAAAAATATTTATTTAATATAATGTATAAAACACAGTTGAAAAATACCAGTTTTTGTGATAAATTATACGTATAAAATGGAGGTTTTAATTATGGAATTTACAGATAAAGTAAAAGATGTTTCAAAAAAAGTAGGAGATGTTGCTGAGAAAACATACAAAACAGTGGCAGATAAGTCTAACCAAATGATAAAAGGCGCAAAACTAAAAATGCAAATAGCAGATATAGAGGAAGAAATAGCTTTAATGTACAGTGATTTTGGAAAGAGAATATACGATATGTATAAAGAAGGACTAGTAGTAGATGGATTTGAAAAAGATTGTAAAAAAGTTGAAAAAATGTTTAAAGAAATAGAGTCTTTAGAAGCCAAGTCACTTCAAAACAAAAACTTAAGAAAGTGTGCAGGTTGTGGAGAAACTATAGCAATAGATAATAGATTTTGTCCATCGTGTGGAGAAAAGCAAAAGAAAATAAAGCAAGAAAAAGAGGCAAAGCCACAAGAAGAAGTTGTAATAAAAGTATGTTCTGAATGTGGTGCAGAGTTTGGACCAGAAGTAAGATTTTGTACAAAATGTGGAACAAAGTTGGATTAAGGAGTCAGTATGATATTTTCAAAAATTAAAGAGGCATTTAGTAAAAGTTTAACCAATATATTCAAGTCAAATGCAAATATAGACGAAATAATAGAGCAAATAGAAGAAACACTTATCCTTGCTGATGTTGGAGTAAAAACTGCAACAGAAGTTTGTGATAACATGCGTAAAAAGCTGAAAAAAGCAGACGATAAATCAGACATAGCAGTTAAAGCATTGTTAAAAGAAGAGCTAACGAGTATACTTATGAAAGAAACTAAGGAGCCTGAAGAAAGTTTTGCTAAAAAAGTAATATTGGTAGTAGGAGTAAATGGAGTAGGAAAAACTACATCTATTGCTAAACTATCTAATATATACAAGAAAATGGGCAAAAAAGTAATGCTTGTTGCAGGAGATACGTTTAGAGCTGGTGCACGTGAGCAATTAGAAATTTGGTCAGAAGTAGCTGAAGTTGAGTGTATTACAGGAAAAGATAATGCTGATCCAGCTTCAGTAATATATGATGGTGCGTTCGCGTTTTCTCAAAAAAATTATGACGTGTTAATTTGCGATACAGCCGGAAGATTACACAACAAGAAAAATCTGATGGACGAGATAGAAAAAATAAAAAGAACAATAGACAAAAACGTTGTAGAATGTGATAAAGAAGTGTTGATGGTAATTGATGCAACAACTGGTCAAAATGCAGTAGAACAGGCTAAAGCCTTTTATGATAGGACTAGTGTAGATGGAATTATATTAACAAAGTTAGATTCTACAGCAAAAGGCGGAGTAGTCTTTAGCATTATAAACGAGCTAAACATACCAATAAAATATATTGGAATAGGCGAGAGAATAGAAGATATTAAGGTGTTTGACGCTAAAGAGTTTGTTGAAAGTATAATATAAGGTGAAGTATGAAGTTAATTGTTATGAGGCATAGCGAATGCGAAGGACTAAATGACGGGATAATAAATGGCTGGTTAGATTTAAAACTTACAGAAGAAGGAATAAAAAAGGCAAAATGTGTAGCAGATAAGTTAAAGCCATATGTAATAGACAAGGCGTATTCGTCATATTTGTCTAGAGCGTATGATACTGCAAAGTATGTGTTACTTGAACTAAATCAAGACATAGAAGTAGAACAAGACATTAGGTTAAACGAAAGACACTATGGTGCTTTTCAGGGAATGAAAAGAAAAGTTGCATATATTAGTCCAAAGTACAATACCTTGTCAGTGTCTTGTGATAGACTAGAAAACGAGCTTATACCACTGAGTGACGAAGCGTATGAAAAACAACTAGAAGAATATAGCTTAAAGCTTGGCATGGATAAGGACACATTAGAACTTCCAAGATCTGAAAGCATATTGCAAGTTGAAGAAAGACTTATTGAATTTTTGAAGGAAAAAATATTTATTTCTGGAAATGAGAATAAAATAGTTTTAGTTGTAGGACATGCAAATACCGTAAAGCTAATTACAAAGTATATAGAGGGACTAAGCTATGAAGAAACTACTAAACTCAGATTTGCTACTTGTGGAATGAATATATATGACATTAAATATAATGAAACAAAAATAGATGTTTTAAATATTCAAAGGATAAATGATGAGTATGTAAATTGAATGCTAGGTTTTATAACTATGGAAAATGACACAGTTAAATTAACTGGAAATTGTTAAAAAAGAAACAGTTAACTTTCTTGATTATCACTCATTTCGGATTACTTGAACATTGCTTATAGGGATTTGTACTATATAAATATTAAGTCCTCTAGTATTTTATCAAGTTTCTGTTCGTAGGCTCAAGAATTTTGCTACACTACTTCCTTAATCCAAACATTACTGTTTTCGATTTGTGGTTCACTACACTTGGTGGTAAATACCCGTGACTGGACTTTCGCCAGTAAGATTAATGCCACGCTTGGCACACACGTGAAAGACACCTGTATTAAAACAAGTGTCTTTCATTTTAATATTCACAAATTTATTTTATACAGAATGCTGCATACAATGGAATGGATTTTATTTTGTTAGCAAATCCAAAGTTTTTAGTTGATATCCTAATTGCATATTCTGGATTAAATCTATTCATGTATATGCCAAGACTTTTTGACTGAGTATTATCACTAGCTTTTACTTCTATCGGAATAATACCGTCTTCGTTGTATATTATGAAATCTATTTCTGAATTGCTAGCAGTTGCCCAATAATATACAGATATACCATTAAAGATTAGTTGGTTTGCAATATAATTTTCAGCTATTTCACCTTTGTACAAAAACGCTTTATCTAAATATATATCATTTACATTTATCTTTAGCATTGTATTGAGTATTCCCACATCTCCCATATATATTTTGAAATTATCAATATTCTTGTACGCTTCAGGTGGAATATTTATGCTATCTAATTTACAACATTTATATATTAAAGAGCTAGAAAGTAGCCAGTCCAAAGAACTTTCGTAATCTCTTTTTCTTGCATCTTTTTCTATTTTGCTATATTGAAATTTATTTGATTTATTTCCTATTTGAACCGGAACCGACTTATATATCACCTCATTTTTAGTTGCCTCAAATTTGTTTTTTACATATTTGTTCATATCCAATATATATGACTCAATTATATTTTCTGTTATGTTCCTGTTTATATTCAAAATGTTACCAGCTCTAGACACATAATCTTCTACAATTTCAGGCATACCACCAATACATAAGTATTCCCTATACAAATTATTTAGTTTATCGTGAAGTACATTATCCATAGGCTTATTTTTCTCATAGCACTCTTTTATCATATTAACTAGATATTCTCCCATCGTTTGAGTGTACAAAAATTCTTCAAAGTCCATAGGATACATGTCAATCATTTCTACTTTCCCGACTGGAAACGAACTATGGAATCTTTTAAGTTTTACACCTAAAAGACTTCCAGCACATATTATTTTAAATGGCATATCTACTTCACAATACCACTTTAATGCAGAAATAAGTTCTTCGCTTTCTTGTATTTCATCAAAAAAGATGATTGTATCTTCCAAATTTGGATTTACATTCAAAAAAGCACAAAGTCTTATATACTTCTCGCCAGTTGATATACTTTGCTTATACAACTCTTTAACTTCAGGGCGTTCCAACAAGTTTATATATACAAAATTTTTAAACTCATTTTTACAAAACTTCTCGATAATATATGTTTTTCCTACTTGCCTTGCTCCAATAACCATAAGAGGTTTTTTCATTCCTCTATCTTTCCACTCTATTAACTTTTGATAAATTTTTCTTTTCATAATTCTACTCCTCTTGTTAATTTTAGTTCAATTTAAAACATATGTCAAGACTTTTCACGTTTTTCAAGGCACTTTTTGTTCCAAGTTTCACGTTTTTCGAGGCACTTTTAGTCTTAAGTTTCACGTTTTTACGTTTCCAAAAAACAGGGTAGAGAAATAGCAAATTGCTATCGTCCCTCCTATTGTACCGTACGTACGGTTCTCGTATAAGGCGTTACATTAATTACAAAGACTCAAGAATTTTGATATACCACTTCCTTCATCCCAACATTACTGTTTTCGACTTGTGGTTCACTACACTTGGTGGCAAATACCCATGACTGAACTTTCACCAGTAAGATTATTGCCATGCCTGGCACACCAAATAAAAGATACGGCTTAAGCTAAACCGTATCTTTTATTATATCTAAAACACTTTCTAGATTTTGTTTTGTTTCAGAAGAAAAAGGGGTAAGCTTTTTATCTGAAAACAAAGCTTTCTCAATGTCTTTTACAGCAGTATCTTGTTTTAGTTTAGATAGCTTATCTGCTTTGTTTAAAATAACTGTAAAGTCTAGGCCAGATGAAGCAAGCCAGTCATACATTTGTCTATCTTCAGAAGATGGCATGTGTCTTATATCTATTAACAAAAATATATGGCGTATGTTTTTGTTATTTTCCAAAAAGTAATTAGTAAGTTTGTTTATATTTTCTTTTTCTTTTTGTGACATGGTAGAGTATCCGTAACCTGGAAGGTCTACTATGTAAAAAGAATTATCTACTAAAAAGAAGTTTAAGCTTTTAGTTTTACCAGGAGTTGCTCCGACTTTTGCAGTATTTTTGTTATTACAAAGACTGTTTATAAAGGAAGACTTACCAACATTAGACTTTCCTGCTATTGCTATAACAGGAAGGTCGTCATAAATAAGAGACTGCTTATCAAAGCTAGACTTTATAAATTTTACATTTTTTAAATATTCCATATGTTTAGTCCTTTTTCTTAGGTGTAATTTTTTCCGTGCCGCCCATGTATGGTCTTAGTGCTACTGGAATTGAAATGCTTCCGTCTTCATTGTAGTTATTTTCAACAAATGCTATAAGCCCACGAGGAGAAGCTAGTACTGTGTTGTTTAGTGTAGTTAAGAAGTAGTTACCTTTATCTGCAGAACGAGCGCGTATGCTTAGTCTTCTTGCTTGTGCGTCACCTAATGTAGAACAACTTCCAACTTCAAAGTATTTTTGTTGTCTTGGTGACCAAGCTTCAACGTCACAAGATTTTACTTTAAGGTCTGCTAAATCTCCACTGCAACATTCTAGCGTTCTTACTGGAATATCTAAGCTTCTAAAGAATTCTACTGTATAACTCCACATTTTGTTATACCAGTCCATTGCGTCTTCTGGCTTACATAGTACTACCATTTCTTGTTTTTCAAATTGGTGTACTCTATATATTCCACGTTCTTCTATACCATGAGCGCCAACTTCTTTTCTAAAGCATGGAGAGTATGATGTAAGTGCTAAAGGAAGTTTTGCTTCGTCTATTGTTTGTCCTTTAAATTTACCAATCATTGAGTGCTCACTTGTTCCAATTAAAAACAAGTCTTCGCCTTCAATTTTATACATCATCGCGTCCATTTCTTCAAAGCTCATCACTCCGTTTACAACGTCACTTCTTATCATGAAAGGTGGAACACAATATGTAAAACCTTTAGATATCATAAAGTCACGAGCGTAGCTTATCATAGAAGAGTGAATGCGTGCAATATCTCCTTGCAAGTAATAAAAGCCGTTGCCGCTAGTTCTACTAGCACTTTCTTTATCTAGCCCATCAAATGCACCTAAAATATCTGCGTGATAAGGTACTTCATAACTTGGGATAGTAGGCTCACCAAATTTTTCGTTTTCCACATTTTCGCTATCATCTTTTCCGATCGGAACAGACGCGTCAATTATATTTGGTATAACCATCATTTTAGTTTTAAGAGTTTCTGCAGTAGTAGCTTCCTCAGCTTCAATATCAACAAGCTCTTCGTTTATTTTAACAACTTCTGCCTTCTTTTCATTTGCCAAGTCTATTTCTTTATTTCTCATTAAGCTTCCAATTTCTTGACTTATACTGTTGCGCTTAGTTCTAAGTGTATCACCTTGTTGTTTAAGGTCACGAAGTTTCTTATCTAATTCAATTACTTCGTCTACTAGTGGTAGTTTATGGTCTTGGTATTTTTTCTTAATATTTTCTTTTACTATATCTGGATTTTCTCTAACAAATTTTATGTCTAGCATAAAAACACTCCTTTAATTTTGAATTTAGCAATATTATATTACAGGAAAGTATAATTTTCAAGATAAATGTGGTATTTGAATTTAAAAGTATGTCGCTGGTCGCTGTGTCACTTGTCGCTGTCACCGTTACTGTCACTGTCACTGGTCACTGGTCACTTG
>CAYZTN010000050.1:0-9299 GCA_964481385.1 uncultured Clostridium sp.
CAAATAAAAACGTCCCAAATGACACCAAATGACACCAAATGACACTATGACAGTAATAAAACGTTGTGGACAATTATATAAAAAAGTGTTAAAATATATGAAGGTGAGCAAAATGAGATATAGTATAAACTTTGAAAATAAAATAAAAGAGATAAATAAAGATAAACCTAAACAGTATTATTATATAGATACAATGGGGTGTGCGTTAAATGAAAATGATAGCTTAAAGTACAGAGGAATAATTGAAGAATGTGGATATACTTTAACTGATGATGTAGATGAAGCAAATCTTGTGTTATTTAACACTTGTGCAATAAGAGAAAATGCCGAAGAAAAGTTGTACGGCAGACTTGGACAGCTTAAATCAAGAAAGAAAAAGGCTAAAGAAACAGGTAAAGATTTTGTAATCTGCATAGTAGGTTGTATGAGTGAACAAGAGTCAGTTTTAGCTAAAATAAAAGAGTCATATCCATTTGTTGATGTGGTACTTGGAACACGCAGTATGGCCCGTTTTGCAGAAAGAGTATATATTGCATTAAAAGAAAACAAGAAAACAAAAGGGTTAGATGACGAACATATAGTTTTAGAAGATGTGCCTATTGCACATGTTGACGGGTTTAAAGCCAGCGTTAGTATAATTTATGGTTGTAACAATTTCTGTTCATATTGCATTGTACCTTATGTTAGAGGACGAGAGCGTAGCAGACTCCCAGAAGATATAATTAAAGATATAGAAAGTTTGGCAAAAGATGGATACAAAGAAATTACATTACTTGGCCAAAATGTAAATTCATATGGTAATGATTTTACTGGTGAACTTGAAGGATATTCTTTTGTAGATTTATTAAAGGAAGTAGATAATGTAAAAGAAATAGAGATAATTAAATTTACATCTCCACATCCAAAAGACTTTACAGATGAACTCATAGACTACATTGCTGTAAATCCTAAGATTTCACGTCAATTACATTTGCCACTTCAAGCAGGAAACACAAAGGTACTAAAAGATATGAATAGAAAGTATACTAAAGAACAATATCTTGCATTAGTAGAAAAGATACGTAAAAAAGTGCCAGATGTAAGCTTTTCAACAGATATTATAGTTGGTTTTCCTGGTGAAACTGAAGAAGAGTTTGAGGATACCTTAGATGTTGTAAAACGTGTTAATTTTGATATGATATACATGTTTTGTTATTCAGTTCGTATTGGAACTCGTGCTGAAAAGATGGAAAACCAGATAGAAGAAAGCGTAAAAGTGGAACGTCTAGAAAGATTAAAAGCGTTATATGAAAAAATGGTAAATGAAAACAACAACAAAAAGATAGGAAAAGTGTATAAAATTTTAATTGAAGGCAAAAGCAAAAACAATGAATTGAAGTACACAGGCAGAACGACAGATAATAAAATTGTTGTGTTTGACGCGAAAAAAGAAGACGTAGGAAAAATAAAAGAAATAAAAATTACAGAAAATAACTTATGGTATTTAACTGGCGAAATTGTGTAGTCATAAAAAACAACTTATCCAATATACTGTAGTAAGGTATATTTAAGATAAGTTGTTTTTTGGAGGTACATATGGCTAAAGCTGTTGCAAAAAGAAAATTAAAAAATAGTTATTTAGAGAAAAACATGAATAAAAAAGTGGTCAAACACGAAGTTAAAAAAGAAACTAAAACTGGAAATATGCAAAATAGATTTACAAAGATGTTTGATGGTGTAAAAGACATTAAAAAAGTTAGAATGGACGCATTTGAAGAAGAACAGATAAATGGACTGTATAAAAGAAATGGTGCAAATAGGCATATACATACGAATAACAACAATAATGAAGAGGCAGACTTTTTTACAAAAGTAAAAAGAAAATATTTAATTAGACTTTCACTACAAGGAATTTCAATGTTAGCAATATTTGTATTTTGTCTTTGTGTAAAATATATGGATTTAAAAATAGTTAAGAATTCTGAAATTTGTAAAAATATAATTAAAGAATTTAATACAAATTATACCAAAGAAGAAATATTACAAGAAGTGACAAACACATGGGATAAAGCATATTTTTATATAGACCCAATTGTGCCAGATAGTTTGTCACAAAAAACAGTAGCAGTATTTAGTAATATGTTTAAAAAGCCGGAGGGAGAGTTAACAGTTGAAAAAAATAGTGAAGTGAATGTATATGAAGAAAAAACAGTGGAAATATATAAAGAACCAGTGGCAAAGGTGGAAGAGGAGAAAATAGACACTAAAAACACTTTGGATAATGAAAATAGCCAAAGTATAGCAGAGCAAGCAAATGAAAAATTAAGTGAGCAAGATAAAACTTTACTTGCGATAAAAGAAAGTAAAGTTAAGTTTACAAAGCCAACAGCAGGAGTTATTACTTCTAGGTATGGCGAAAGAGAGGTAATATTCGAAGGGGTGGATTCATATCATTATGGAACAGATATTGCAAATATTGAGGGAACCAACATTTATTCCAGTATAGACGGAAGTGTTACGGTGTGTTCTACAAACAACGAAACGGGAAAATATATAGAGATACAAAATGGCAGTATAACAACAAGATACTGCCATTTGTCTGAGCAATTAGTGAAAGTTGGTGACAATGTAAAATCCGGAGACTTGATAGGTAAAATGGGGGAAACGGGTATGGCAACAGGGCCACATCTTCACTTTGAAATAATGTATAATAGAACGCGAGTTGACGCGGAAAAAGTTTTGAATTTGGTGTGATATGCGTTTTAAACTTTGGAATGTAAAAATATATATAGAATATTTAATAATATTTTTCGTTGTTCTAGTTAGTGCTTTTAGTAATTTATGTGGTTATTTTTCAAACTATGTTATATGCTTTTTGTTTGTTGCTTTTCATGAGTTTTCACATATTTTTGTTGCTGCACTTTTAGGAGTTGAATGTACGAATATAAATATAAGGTTGTGCGGAATGAATGCTGTATTTAAGCCTAAAAGTAGATTAAGTATTAAATGGTTATATATTTTAATAGCAGGGCCACTATCTAACATATTGCTAGCAATAGCTTTTAATAGAGTAGAATTTATAAGAGATATAAATTTTGCGCTAGCGTTTGTTAATTTATTACCTATATATCCGCTCGATGGCTACGGTATATTTAAAATGGTGTTAGAGTTTTTCGTACCAAGACGACTTGCAGAAAAAACGTTAAGCGCAACCAAGATTTTTTTGTTAGTATCTCTCTTCTTGTTAGGAATATTTTTAATAGTTTTTATTAAAAATCCAGCTGTTTTTATATTTGCTATATACATTGTTACACTACGGAATGCATGAAATATAGGTTGCTTAAAATATGTGTCAGGAAAGTTACAAAAATATTACAAAATTTTATTAAACCTATTGCATTTTCACTTAAAATTTAGTATTATATAGCCATAAGTTCAGGAGGGAGAAAGATGGCAATCGGGGACATTATTGTTTCTCTGGATATAGGGGCATCTAAAACCGCTGCAGCTGTAGGTCAGATAAATAAATTTGGGGAAATTGAAGTTGTAGGGTATGGTCTGGCCGAATCTGGAGGAATAAAGAAAGGTAAGATTATAGATAACGAGCCCGTAGCTAGGTCAATTGTAAGAGCAATTACTCAGGCAGAGGAAACATCAGGACTATATATTAATTCAGCGTATGTTAGCATAAAAGGAATGAATGCACGAATAGAAAGAATTAGATTTAAAGGCGATGTGGAAAAACCAGATGATGGTTTGTCATATAATGATATAAATAAGATGATGGAAACAATACGATTAGGTTTAAGACGTGGGGATAACGAAGAGATAATAGATATATCGCCTCTTAAATTTAATGTTAATGATAGAGAGTATAGAGAAGAACCAATAGGCGCATTTGCAAAGTATTTTATAATGGATGCTGATGTTATTTTGGCTGATAGAGTAGTATTAGACCAAATACAAACAGTTATGAAATTAGCTGAGCTTAAGATAGATGGTTATGTTTTAGAGACTTATGCAAATTCTAATGTAGTGTTAATGCCTGAAGAAAAAGAAATGGGTGTACTTATGTTAGATATAGGTGCAGCGCATACAGAGGTGTCTGTATATAAAAATTCAAATTTGGAGTTTAATACAACAATTCCAGTAGGTGGTGACCACATAACAAGTGATATAGCTATTTCCTTGAACATAGACTTAGAAGAAGCTGATAAACTAAAAAAACAGTACAATTTAGCAATAGAAGCAATGATTACAAACAACCACGATGTAAAGTTAAATTCAAAGAAAACTCTAGATGATAAGAACGATGTGGTAAGATGTAGTGATATAGTAAAAATAATAGAAGCAAGAGTTAAAGAAGTTTATCAAATAACAAGAAAGATAATGGCAGAAAATAATTTAATAGGAAAATGTGAGTGTGTTGTATTAACAGGACAAGGTTTTTCAAATATTGCAGGTACGGAGGAACTTGCGGTGTTAACGCTTAAAATAAATCAGGTAAGGACGTGTAGTCCAAGGCTAGTTAATGTTATAAAGCCACAGCATGCACTAGCGTACGGAATGTTAAAGTATATTTCTGGTTTAGGTTTAGGAAAAGATGTAAACAGCGATGTTGAAATAGTAGAAGAGCCAAGCATTACTGAAAGAGTAAAAGATATATTTAAAAAAGCAAAAGAAAAAATATTAAAAAAACAAAATATAGAGAGTGAAGAAGAGTAGGAGGATATAGTAATGGAAGATTTTGTACAAGCTGGTGTAGCTAACATTAAGGTAGTAGGTGTTGGTGGAGGCGGAACAAACGCTGTTAACCGCATGATTTCTGATGGATTAGAAGGAGTAGAGTTTATTGCAATAAATACGGATAAACAAGCTCTTGAAGAATCAAAAGCAGACGTAAAGATCCAAATAGGAGAAAAATTAACTCGTGGATTAGGTGCAGGTGCTGATCCTGAGATTGGTGAATGTAGTGCTGAAGAATCAAAAGCCGAGATTGCTGAAGCATTAAAAGGTGCGGATATGGTATTTGTAACATCTGGAATGGGTGGTGGAACCGGAACAGGTGCAGCTCCAATAATTGCTGATATTTCAAAGCAGATGGGAGTTCTTACAGTTGCTGTAGTAACTAAACCTTTCCCATTTGAGGGAAAAAGAAGAATGACTCAAGCAGAACGTGGAATTGAGAGGCTTAAAGAAAATGTAGATACAATTATTACAATTCCTAATGAGAAGCTATTGCAAGTTGTAGAAAAAGATACAACTGTAGAGCAGGCGTTTATAATGACAGACGATATTTTACGTCAAGGCGTTCAAGGTATTTCTGACTTAATTACTAAGCCAGGACTTGTTAATCTAGACTTTGCTGATGTTAAGACAATAATGCTAAATACAGGTGTAGCACACATGGGAATTGGTAAAGCAAGCGGTTCTTCTAGAGCAGGAGAAGCAGCAAGACAAGCAATACATAGCCCACTTTTGGAAACTTCTATTGAAGGAGCAGGTGGCGTTCTAATAAATGTTACCGGTGGTAAAGATTTGGGCTTGCTAGAAGTAAACGAAGCGATAGAGTTAGTTCAAAAATCTGTAGATCCAGATGCAAATATTATATTTGGTACAGTTATAGACGAAAATCTTCACGACGAAATGATAATTACTGTAATAGCTACGGGATTTAATAAGTACTCACAGGATAATGTAAAGGCTATAGATATAATTGAAAATTTAAGAAGTGGGAATACAGTAGATAGTGCAGTAGTACAACAGTCAAAGCAGCCAAAACAAGATTATATGGCAGATTTGGATATTCCTCCTTTCTTAAGAAAGAATAGAGATTAAAATGTAAAATCAGGTCAAGGTATGAATTACCTTGGCTTTTTTTTGTTCATTTTGTAAATCAAATATTTTTTTCTACAATTTTTTTCTACAAAAAAACAACCATATTAGGGCATATAATTATATATGTTGAGAGGAAACTATGACGGTATACATAGATTATTTGTTTATACAAAGTATGATACTCGACTTTGTAATAATAGCGCAGACTAGTGCACTTTCAAGGGAAAAGCTTAAGATTTGTAGGGCAGCTTTAGCAGCCTTTTTAAGTGCAATATATATTTGCGTTGTAATTATTGCAAAGTTAGATATTCTTAATTATTTTTTGTGCAAAATAGTTTTAAGCTTTGTGATTGTATATGTAGCATTTATACCCAAAACAACGCTTAAGTACTTAAAACTTGTGGTTTTGTTTTATTTATCTTCAATTTTAACGGTGGGAGCTACTACATTTGTAAGCAGTCTCTTGTGTGAGGGGAAATACCAAGATAGTGTTTCGAAGATAGTTGTGTATATGGTATCTCTTTTAGTTACATATGTTTGTACAAATAAATTTTGGAAGATATATAAATACAATTTAAACAAAGAAAAACTAAATTTGAATGTAGAAATATTTTTAAATGGAAAAAAGTACAAATACTTAGGTTTTATGGATACAGGAAACACTGTGTATAGTTACGAGCTTGGTGTACCGATAGTTTTTGCAGAATATCTAACTGATGAGCAAAAAAATGATGTATCAAAAAAAGTTTTTTCTACAGTTTATGTATCTACTATATCTAAAATGAGCAATGAGAAAGCTGTGCTTGTAGATGGTGTTGTTGAAGGCCAAAAAATGAAATTTGGAGTGGTTTTTGTTGAAAATAAACTAAATAAAAACGGAGATTACAATATGGTGTTAAATTACAAAATGTTTGAAGAAAAATTAGGAGGAATTGTTATATGAATAAGTGGTTAAAAAAATTAAGAAAGCTATATGCAGATATGATGAAATGTTTGGGACTAGAAGATGATGAATTTAAGTATATTGCAGGCCCTGAAAAGCTTCCTACGCCGCTTAGTGCGGAAGAGGAAAAAGCTTTGATAATAAAGCTTGGAGAACATGATATTCAAGCCAAAAAAAGATTAGTAGAGAAAAACTTAAGGCTTGTTGTGTACATTGCAAAAAAGTTTGAAAATTCGGGAATAAATATAGAAGATCTAATATCTATTGGGACGATAGGTTTAATGAAAGCAATAAACAGCTTTAATGCGGATAAGAATATAAAGCTTGCAACATATGCATCAAGATGTATAGAAAATGAAATACTAATGTATCTTAGAAAAACTCAAAAGATAAAGACAGAGATATCAATTGATGAGCCAATAAATGTAGACTCGGAAGGAAATGATTTGGTCTTAGCAGATATTCTAGGTACGGAAAACGATGCTATGTTTAAACAAGTTGAAGAAAGCGATAATAAAAAGATAGTAGATGCCGCTATAAATACACTTTGTGAAAGGGAGAAAACAATTATGGAACTTAGATATGGTTTTAATGGAAAAAAAGAATTGACTCAAAAAGAGGTTGCTGACAAAATGGGAATATCTCAGTCATACATATCTAGAATTGAGAAAAAGGTGATACAAAGATTAAAAAAAGAGTTTGAAGAAGTATAAAATGTCGAAAAAGTTCTAGATAAGGCGTGTATGAATAAACTGAAAGAAAAAGTCTCATCTTAATAATGAGAGTGGGGGAAACATATGAGAAATTGTAGAGTAGAAATAAATGGAGTAAATACTAGTTTGCTACCGGTATTAAAGCCAGAAGAGCAAATGAAAATGTTAATAGAAATAAAAAATGGGAAGACAGAACTAAAAGATGAATTTGTAAATGCTAATTTAAGATTGGTACTTAGTATAGTAAATAAATTTAATTCTAGGGGTGAAAATGTTGATGATATATTTCAAGTGGGAGTAGTAGGCCTTATGAAAGCAATAGACCATTTTGATATATCTCAGCAAGTTCAATTTTCAACATACGCAGTACCAATGATAATAGGGGAAATTAAAAGATTTCTAAGAGATTCTACAACGATGAGAGTTAGTAGGTCTTTAAGAGATATATCGTATAAAATATCTAAGGTAAAAGAAGAATATGTAAATAGAACAAATGAAGAACCAACGGTTGCATATCTTGCAAAAGAAGTTGGGGTTGATGAAGAAGAAATTGTGCTTGCGTTAGATAGTCAAGTACAGCCAATGTCGATATATGACTCTGTATATAACGAGGGCGGAGATGCTATATATGTAATAGATCAATTAAAATCTGAAAAAGATGAGGCTGAAAATTTTACAGAGAAATTGGCGCTTGCGCAGGCCATGAAGTCGTTAACGGATAAAGAAAAAGAGATAATTAGGAGACGCTATTTTGATAATATAACTCAAACGGAACTCGCGCGAGAACTTGGAGTATCACAAGCACAAATATCTAGGATAGAAAAACTTGCGTTAGCACGAATAAAAAGAAAAATGACATAAAACAAGCCAGCAGGGCTTGTTTTTTGATATAAAATAAAGTATGCAACATATATATGTATAAGGTGATTGTTATGTATAAGATATTAGTTGATAGTAGTGACAATAGTTTAATAATTAAACTTTCAAAAGAGATAGAAAAAAGTTTAATTTCAAATGATAATTGTATAGTTTATATGAATAATTCTAATAATCCTAGGTATTCTGTGCAAGATTTAGACCTCGATGCATATATATTTTTGCAAGGAGAGGTTGTAAATGGCGGGCCTGAAATAATTCTTGAAGAAATGAGTAAGGTGTCTAATGGGTTAGGAAAAGAAATATATAAAGAGATTAGAAAGGTATATCATGATGAGAACCAAGATAAAGGTTTGATTTATAAAGAGAAGGTTTTTGAAAAGGATTTTGGAGATATGCCTGCCGTTGTAATAAATATAATAAGCATGAATAACTCTAAAGATGTTGAGTGGCTGAATAATAATACAGAAAAAATAGCTGGAGCGATAAGCAGTGGAATAATGGCTAGCTTTAAACTTAAACCGTGTTAGAGGTGAAATATGTCAAGAGGCATAGATTTTAGACAAAAGGAAGTTATTGATGTAAGTACAGGAAAAATATTAGGCTTTGTAACTGATGTGGACGCAGAGTTCAATGCAGGCTCTATTAAGAATATTATTGTTGCACAAACAAGCGGTTTTTTAAGAAGTATGGTTGGAAAAAACAATATTACTATTCCTTGGAACAAAATTGAACTTATCGGCGAAGACGTTATTTTAGTGAATTTGAACGGATAAAGTAAACATAAAAATACACGCTTAAAAAATTTTTTAAAAAAATGTGATTTTTTGTTGACATATTTGAACCTCTGTGCTACAATATATTTACGCGTCGCGTGAGTGACACAAAACGCGGTAGCACATTGAAAAATAAAGAGTAAGTAAAGCCAAGCAAGGAAATATATTTTAAGG
>CAYZTN010000051.1:0-9077 GCA_964481385.1 uncultured Clostridium sp.
TTGTGTTCCCTCATTTTGTGTTGCCTTTTTTAAGATCGGCTGTGAATAGTAACGTTTTAGATTATTAAAATTTAACATTCGCAATTAATTGAATAGCATATTCATTGCTTCCTCTTCACTATAGCCATCCAATATCAAATCGACATAATACTTAATATCACGTTTAAGTCTTTTTGTATCACTCCTAAGAATAATTGAAGGGTCTGCTAATTTATGCAATGTTCCAAACTTTAACTGATCATACCTCGGGTTTATATACCAATCCGTTTCATAAGCTACATCATAATTCTTATGCAAAAGTTCAAACTTTTTAATAAAAGGACTTAACCCTTTTATTTTTTCAAACTTTAAAGCCAAGATATGTGAACAACCGGGCAGCCGTTGGAGTACTAATTCCGAAAATATGGTGTCAAACGAACTACGTCTTAACCTAAAAGGTATAGCCACCAAATTCTTGCATTCTATGCACCCAACATCTAATTTTTCAAATACACTTACTACAACAGCGTTATACATTTATTTTCTCCTTTCATTTAATAATTATTAAATGATAATCTCTTAACTGCTACAAGTATATCATAGTCATAAACGTAAATCAAATCCAATTTAATAAAAAATTATTAAATTGGATTTTACTAAAATATAATAGCTATCGCTAATACTTAATAATCGTAATAAAATTATTTTAAATAAAGAGCTACTCGGAAACCATCACCAGCTCCAGGTGAAGTAATTTCAGCAGTATACCTATAAGAAGCAGAATACTCTTGCCCTTCAGCAGGATAAAAGCCTCCCCTTAAAACACACTCGCCTGAAACAGTTTTTTCCATAGTCATCTCTTGAATGTTACCCGCTAAATCATATATATTCTTCGCTTTCCATTCTTCATTCAAACCTGTAATGTAATTCCAACCAGAACTTTCATTATCTGCATAATTTCCCCAAGTATGTGAATCCACTATATTATGAGAAATATCAGACACAAAGTTCATTACAGCATCCCACTGTACACCATAACACAAAGTCGAAACTATAGCTGAATTATTCTTATACATGTTTCTAGACAAAGCAATTGCACCATTCGTTTCACCACTTAAAAGCACAGCGTTATACACAAAAAATCCTTTTTTGCTAACAACTTCGTGTGCATCCGTTATTCCGCCTCTTTCTCCACTTGCCTCACCATCTCCCGCTTCAAAGCGTGCTATATAAAATCCATGATACTCTTGTACAGATTTACACATATCATAATATTCCTCTGTATAATCATCTATAAAGTCATCACTTAATGAACCACTCATTTTATATATTCCAGAATTTGTTTCTGTTTCTACCGCAGTCCCTCTTTTAAATATATATTTGAAACTTTCATATAATCCATTATCATCTTTATTTTCACTTTCAGATAAAGTATATTCAACTGGTACCCATACAAATTGATTTCCTTTTCGATCTTCTATTACCAAACCAGTCTCTTTATCTCCTTCAACATAATGGAAACCATCAGGTACTACCACTCCTTTAGAAGTTGTAACTACTTTGTGTTTTTCAGCATTCCATGTTATGGTTGTATCACCGTATGTTTGAGGTACAGGATTATATCCCATAATTCCATCCGATAACATTAGCGTTTTTGCTTCCTCAATTTGCTGTATCTCTGTTTTTTTTACAGTATCGTTCGCTTGCGTTATAATATTAGTATTAGACAATGTTAATATTACCGTAGTAGCTAAAATGCTTAATACGATTATAGTTATTACAAGTACAATAAGTGAAATTGCATTTTTGTTTTTTAATTTCATCTTTTCCATCCTTCCTTCGTTATAAGTAAAGTATGAGTAATTAATTTATATAATATACATTTGGATAATGCTATATTTAATTTTTTAATAATATCTTTACTTCTTTTCTAATTCTTCTAGTGATAAATAATATTCTTTACGATCAGTTACATCAATATACACTGGAAATGTTGTTATATTTCTTTCTTTTATTTCATTTTCTGGATCATAACAAATTCTTTCGCTTTTAAAAGTTCTTTCTTCTCCTGTAACGTTATCTTTCCCAATACAAATTATAATATATGAAGATCTACCATTTACACTATGTGAATAATCTATCGTTACTTCTTTAAAATCTGCATATATTTTATCTCCAGTTTTTAGCATTATCTTTTTTCTAACCGATTTATTAAAAATCGTTACTATACCACTAGCTCCAAAAAGCAGTCCAACTAAAATCGCTATAATTCCATTCCTATAAGATATCTTTGTTTTTATACTAGTTGGATTAGTTGCATCATAATAAATTGTTTCTATTGAACCTTTTGTCACACGAGAACCTGTTGAATAATTACCTTCATACATTTCTCCATTAACTTTATACTTTACATAAACATCATAATGAAGAGAGTCAACATCACTATCTTCAATAACACTCATTACTGTTGCAGTAGTTTGTACTGCATTTTCTTCGAATTTAGCCATTGAAATAATATTAGATATTCCTAATATTATAAAAAATACACCAAATAGCATGAATACTATTGATATATGCCATTTTTCACGTTTCTCTTTCATTTATCTCGCCTCCCACATCTTTTGTAAAATTTTCTTTCATCTTCAATGTATATTATATAATTTGTAAAATTTTCTGTCAATATTATTAATGTTTTTTGGGTCCTTTTCAAAAATTATTGACAAAATTATTGCTTTTATTTAAAATATATGTGAATATTATACAAAAGAAAGGGGGGATTTTTAGTATGGACAACAAAAAAATTTCTATTAGTTTAACTACTGTAATAATAATAGCTATTATTATCATAGCTCTAATTATTGGATTAATATCATTCTTTATATACAATAAAATGGACACTGAAAGTAATAATGATAATAATAAGCAAAGCGAAAGTCATTTAGATAACAATGATGATGTAATTACAAATAATAATTCTCAAGTTCCTAACAATTCAGGAAATATTCCTAGTTCATCAACATCAAATTCTGCAACTGGTAAGGCATCTTCTAAACAAAATCCATTAGCTATTGGTGAATGGGGCATCTCATCAAAATATATTTCTAGCAAATATGTAGATATTCCTACAAGAATTACAAATGTTACAAGAGGTTCTTCTGCCGCACAAGAAGTTAAACAATATTTAACAAGTGGTTCTTCTATTTATAAATACGAAGATGCAAAAGAAGGTATGGAATGGGCTGTTATAGAATACGACATTGACTTAACACAAATTGAAAGAGAAACTACTGCAGACTTATATACATCTGTAACAGGTACTGGAGATAACAGATCAATAAAATATAATGGCACTATATATATTTTATCAACTGTCAATATGACTCCTAACAATTATACAAAAGGAAATATTGAGACTTGCAAATTTGCAGTTCAGTTACCAATAGGTTGCACAGATTATCTAATAGTTCTAGGTTCTTCACCTGGTTCACAAGCATACTTTATTGGAAAATAACAATTAAATAATTTGTAGAAGGATATGTTATGCTAGATTTGATAATGATTGTATATGTAATTATCATGGCTGACATTGAATTAGCTTATTTGCTATTGCAAGCTGACAAACTTGTAAAACAAGACAAACTAAAAAACAGCAAAACATTTGAAGATACTACAAAAAAGATAAGAAAAAGTGGAATATTTTGGGTAAGGGGTTTTATACGTTAAAAATAAAATGAAGCTATCAGCTTGAGAAATTATGTTAATTGTAAAAACATAATTTTCTTAAGTTGACAGCATTGCACACCACCGTACGTGCCGTTCAGCATACAGCGATTCAATTTATATTAAATATGAACTTTTTCATATTGGTCTAGTAGAAATACTGGACCTCTTTTTCTTGATCTTTCATTGTTTATAGCAAATTGAATATATCTAGTTTTGAATATTTTATAATGACCTTTTCTTGTATTTGCATAATAAAATGCTATTTCAAGATATAGTCCAAGTTTCTATATTATTTCGCATCTTTTACGTATCCTTATCTAGTTATTTTAGTATTATCAAAACTTAAACAATATAAACAAAAGATTTCTTTATTTTGTTTAATAAGTTATGATATACAGACAATTCCTAAATAAATTTAACGTTATCAACTCCATACACCATGCAAAGCTTTTGCTTCAGCTCATCGTTTGCTTCAACCCACCATTTCCTAGCGAGTTTATTCACATGTCCTGTTTTTTCAAAATAAATATATACAGGTATATCCCCTAGATTTTCTTTTACACTCTCAAGCACCTTATTTAGCTCTGCTATCTCTTCGTTTTCTTCTATGTTTTGAAGTTTAATATATACCTTACTCACTTTTTCTTTGTTATCATTTTCTAGTTCTTTTGTCTTCTCAATTATTATTTTAGGCTTTTCTCCCTCTTTAATGCTAATCTTTCCTTCTATACACACTATTTTATCTTCTTTTAAAATGTCTGTGTATCTTTCATATATATTTGGGAATGCAATAAGTTCGATACTTCCATGTAAATCTGTAAATTCTCCAAAACACATCTGTCTATTACTTTTTGTAAATATCTTTTTTATACCTGTAATCATTCCGGCCATCACCACTTGTTTATTGTCATATGACACGGTAACCACTTCATTTACTAAATCTTCCGCATCACTACTGTTTAAAGTTGCTACACTTTCGTTTAGTTCTTTTGAAGTAACTGTACTTAAAGTTCCAATTTGTCTTGCAAAGTCATCTAAAGGGTTTCCAGATACATAAAGCCCCATCATTTCTTTTTCCATGTCTAGCATCTCTTTTGCACTTATTCCTCTACCGTTTTTCCTTATAGCTAAGTCGGCGTGCTTTGTTTCCTCACTTCCAATGTTAAACAAGTTTATTTGATTTACCATGTTATTTCTTTTTTCATTAGATATTGAATCCATGATAGCTTCAAAATTTTCCAGCATTTCATACCTTGTAAAGTTTGGCTCGAGTTCATCAAACGCTCCAGCTTTTATCAAACTTTCAACACATTTTTTGTTTACTTTTTCAGAAGATATTCGTTTCAAGAAGTCTACAAGACTTGTGTATTTTCCGTTTATTTTTCTATCTGCAACTATACTTTCTATTGCACCTTCGCCAATATTTTTAATTGAGGCTAATGCAAAACGTATATTTTTGTTTATTACCGCAAACCTCGCATAACTTTCGTTAATATCTGGTCTTAACACTTTTATTCCAAGTGCTTTACATTCTTCAATGTACTCTGGTACTTTATCTAAGTTTCCTAAAAAGCTATTCATGTTAGCTGCCATAAATTCTGCTGGATAGTGTGCTTTTAAATATGCTGTCTCATACGACACAACAGCATATGCTGCTGCATGAGATTTGTTAAACGCATATTTTGCAAACTCAGCCATTTCGTCAAATATCTTGTTTGCACTTGTCTCATCTACACCACGTAAGGCCGCTCCTTCTACAAACACTTTTCTTTCGGCATTCATTACATCTAGCTTTTTCTTTCCCATTGCTCTACGCACAATATCTGCACGGCCCAAAGAATAGCCCGCAAGCTCTCTAAATATTTGCATTACTTGTTCTTGGTATATCATGCAACCGTTAGTCTCTTTAAGTATTGGAATAAGAGAAGGGTGCGTGTACTCTACTTCATCTGGGTTATTTTTTCCTTTAATATATCTTGGTATTTGGTCCATTGGTCCAGGCCTATATAGCGCGAGCATTACGGCAATATCTGCAATACATGTAGGTTTTAACTCCATTAAAACTTGCCTAAAACCACCGCTTTCCATTTGAAATATTCCACTTGTTTTTCCTTCCGCAAGCAATCTATATACAGCCTCGTCGTCATATTTTTTACCAAAATCAACGTCTATACCATGTATTCTTTTTACTAGCTTTTTGGTATCTGCAATTACAGTCAAAGTCCTTAGCCCTAAAAAGTCCATTTTAAGCAGTCCAAGCTCTTCTAAAGTAGTCATTGTATACTGCGTAGATATTTGCTCTTGATTTAAGTATAGCGGTACATAATCTGAAACTGGAAGTCTTGTTATTACAACACCTGCCGCATGAGTTGAAGCATGGCGTGGAAGTCCCTCAAGTTTTAGAGATATTTCTATTATTTTTCTTGCATCTGCATCTGTATCATATACTGCTTTAAGTTCTGAATTTATTTCTAGTGCCTTGGTTAAATTCATGCCCATTTCGTGTGGTATCATTTTAGCTATTTCGTCTGCCTTTTGATATGGCGTGTCTAACACACGTGCTACGTCACGCACTGCTGCTCTTGCTTTCATTGTTCCAAAAGTTATAATCTGAGCAACATGGTCTGCGCCATAGCGTCTTCCTACATAGTCTATTACTTCCTGCCTTCTTTCATAGCAAAAATCTATATCAAAATCGGGCATAGAAACACGCTCTGGGTTTAAAAACCTTTCAAATATTAAGCCAAATTCTAGTGGATCTATATCTGTTATTTCACTTAAATATGCAGCAATAGAGCCTGCTCCAGAACCACGTCCAGGTCCTACTGGTATACCTACACTTTTGGCATAACGTATGAAGTCTGAAACTATTAAGAAGTAGTCTATAAAGCCCATTTTGTCTATTACTTCAAGCTCATAGTCTAGCCTTTTTATAACTTCCGCATGCTTTTCTTCTGGATATCTTTTAGGCACTGCCTCATAGCAAATATTTTTAAAATATTCAAAGTGCGAAGGATTTCCTTCTATCTTAAACTCTGGCAATTGGTAATTTCCAAACTCAAACTCTACATTACACATATTTGCTATTTTTACCGTATTTTCTATCGCTTCTGGGAAGTTCTTAAACGACTCTTTCATTTTTTCTGGCGACTTCACATAAAACTCATTTGTTTCAAAACGCATTCTATCTTCGTCAGACAACTTCTTTTTTGTTTGAATACACAAAAGCACTTCGTGGAAAAAGTAATCGTCTTCTGTTAAATAATGGCAGTCATTTGTTGCAACAAGTGGAAGTCCAAGTTCTCTAGATATCATTATTAAATGTTGATTTACAAGCATTTGCTCTTTGTATTTGTTGTCTTGCATTTCAAGATAATATCTGCCTTTAAAAATTTCGCTATATTCTAAAGCTACCTTTTTTGCACCTTCTAAATCATTTTCAAGTATTTTTCTAGACACAGCTCCTGCTAAACATCCGCTTAGTGCAATTATACCGTCTGAATATTCACGAAGTAAGTCTAAGTCAACTCTAGGCTTGTAATAAAAGCCATCAACATAGGCAGATGACACAATTTTTACAAGATTTTTGTAGCCATCATTATTCATAGCAAGTAATATTAAGTGATTTGGCTCTGCGTCTACTCTGCCTTCCTTTTCAAATCTTGAACGTGGTGCAACATACACTTCACAGCCAATAATAGACTTAATTCCTTGCTTTTTGCACTCTTTATATAGCTCAATAGCTCCAAACATATTGCCATGGTCAGTAATGGCTACTGCGTCCATGCCAAGTTCTTTTACTTTTGCTACTAATTCTTTTATTTTATTTGCACCGTCAAGTAAACTATATTCCGTGTGCATGTGTAGATGTACAAATTCTCCCATAAAGCTCTCCTTGTATTTTATTTATATACTTTAGTGTTTTGTCATTTTATAAAAAATACAGAAGAGTTATTCTTCTGTATTATACATTTTCAGTTTCAGTCATTTCTGTTGGTTGACCAACAAGTTCATAAACTTCTTCTATTATTTCTACCGGTCTTGGTGGCTCAACATCTTTTTGTGCTTGTTCTTCTTCCAAAGCTTTTTTCTCAGCAGTAATACGTTCTAACTCCATTGAAATAACATCTCTAGCCTCAGCATTTTCTGTTGTTTCTATTGCATGAGCAAGCATGAATTCATATATTCCTTCATCTTCGTGTAGTTGTCTTGAATACTCTAAATACTCATCTTCCACCTTAATTGTTCTATGAACATCATTTACCATTGTTTTAATTCTTTGGTCATATATGTCTTTATAGAAATTAACGTAATCTTGAAGATTTATACTTTTTCTAACAAGAGAATCATCATATACAGATTGAATTTTCACAAACACCTTGTCTATAATCTTAAAATATCTATATGCATTTTTACATACATCAATTATCAAATTATATTCATAATGAAGTCTATCTATATCCGAATCCAAACCATTCAATGTTGCCTCAATTACGAGTTCAATTATTTCCTTTTCGTCACTTGGAAGCTTAGAAATATCGTAATTATCATTGATGTAATTCACATAGCTCTTCAAATCCTCAAACATTTCGGTATAATTTTCTTCTGTGTATGTTTCGTCGTGGATTTTATTATCTATACTTTCAGCACATCTAATTATTTGATTGTACTTTTGGCTCTTTCCTTCGTCCTTTATATCTTGATTTACGTTTTGAATTACAGAAGATATTATAAACAACATATATTTTATATCTTCTTTATTTCTAAATTTAACTCTTGTTACTCTGTCATATTCCATCTCTAAAAATTCTTTTTGAAGCTTTAGCCTTTCAGTTTTATCAGTTGAATTTATATTTTCCTTAATATGGTCTGAGTATGATACTTTCAGTTCATACATATTTCTTTGCATTATATCATATTGATATTTAACATATACAATCTCTCTTAATATATTCTCTTGATAAATTCTTTGATCGTCGCGTTCAGTATTTTTTATTACAATCAAATGCTCATCTATTGCTCTATTCATCTTGTTTATATTTACCATTATTACTACGTTTTGAATTATTTTATCCAGTATATTAACTTTTTTAGCTCCACTTACAACTATATCAGACAAAAGAATCCCTCCTTGCTACATTTTAGTAATTGATTTCACATTCATATTATACCTCATTTTAAATAATTTTCAAGTAGTTTATCTCTTTTTTTAAATTTGTCTTTTCTATTCCTTAATGCACATAACATATTTTCCTACCTATAATGAGTAAAATAAAGCTTTCCTAACGAAATTACTCTTTCGTCAAGAAAGTTTCGATAGTTTTTTTAACTTTAATCTAATTTTAAGTATAAAGCTACTCTAAATCCGCGATAAT
>CAYZTN010000052.1:0-8962 GCA_964481385.1 uncultured Clostridium sp.
TTTATCACATTTGACGTAATATTACAATTTTGTAATAATCGATGAAATGACCCTGGCAACACAACATAAAGTGTTGACTTTTTTTTGTAACAATGTTATAATATGAATGCAATATAAATATAACGCTTAATAGTTATTTAGCGTGGAATGTTTGGCTGTATAAAATAATTTTATAGGAGGATTTTACTCATGAAAAAAACAGTTTACAGCTCAATCTTCATTGTAGTAGCAGCATTAGCACTTATGGGTGCTGGTATCTTCTTTGTTATGTCCGCCAACTCTGCTTTTGAAACAATTGGTATTGTATCCCTGACAATTTCCGCTGTATTTATACTTACGGTATTTGTACGAATTGTTCGGGCCATTAGTGGAAAGGTTCTTGTTAATAAACTTAGAGGTTTATTTGGAAAACGCTACTTTTGGCGAATAGCAGGAGAACTTCTTGGTTTGGTAGCTTTAACAGTTGCGGTTTCTGTACTAGTTGCGTCTTGTGATTGTAAGAATACATGTTTGACTCCTTGTACAACACCTGATACTTCCGCTTCGGATGATACAACAGCAGTTGATACGTCGGATTCTCTTACAATAATAGTTAATGGCAACAATTCAACTATTATTGTTCCTGAAGGCGACAATAATAAGTTTGACGTCGATATTGATAATAATGATGTTGACAACAATGTTACCGGTGACGGTAACAAAATCGACAACGATCTCAAGAATGAAGACATTAAAAATGATATTACTGGTGACGATAATAAAATTGATAACTCTAAGAAAGATGATGTAGTAACTGTTGCTCCTAAGGACGACGAGACGACTACGGTTCCTAAGGACGAACCCAAGGACGACGAAACAACGACTACAATTCCTAAGGATGAGCCCAAGGACGACGAGACGACGACTACAATTCCTAAGGATGAACCGCCGGAAGATCCAAAGAAAGAAGTTGAGATTATAGCGAATACGACTTGCGTATATGGCGATGATTTTGAACCTTTTACCGTAAAGGTTGTTGGTACGAAATCTGTTAAGGTTCAGCAGGTGGCTGGGCTTTTTGATGTAAGCCAAAAGTATTCGGATGACGGTTTGATTTTAACTTTATCACCTGGAACACCTAATGCAACTGGTTATGCTATGATTTATGTAGAAGACGAGAATGGTAATACATTGCAGCAGAAAAAAATTGATAGAAAACCTATTTTCTTAAAGCCCTAAATGCATATTATGTGACAACTCCTTAAATATTCCTCTCGAAAATTTCGAGAGGAATATTTTTGTGTGTGCAACAAACATAATTATATAAGTTTTAGCATAATGAGTTGATTTAAATTAAATAAGTTAAAATTATATTGTTTTAACAGGACAGTTTTATTTATAAATGAGCTCAAAATGGGATTTTTAATTTCTAGCCTGCTCGTTTATTTTGTTATATTTTTATTTTAGTTGTTTTTAAAATTATCTTTCTCATTTAATGTCACCTCTGTGACTTAGTATTTGCACTTTGGGACATTTTTAAAAGTTATTACTTAAGACATTATCATAAGTTAATCATACTCAGAGCTGAGAAGCGACCAGCTCTGAGGAGTAAATTTTAACAAAATTATACTAACTTAAAAAATTCGAGCATGTAAAAATATTGGTAAATTTTTTATTGGTTTTTTCAAGTATTTTACGCACATTCCCCCTTTCCACCAAAAAAATATGAAGGTTTACTATTGCTTTATTCAGTTTTTGTTATATAATTAACTTGAGGTTAAACCTCAATTGTATTTTTCTAAATGCAGTTAAATGTTTTTGGGTAAGTGTTTGTGTAATGGCGGCACTTACTTCTTTTTTGCTCATTTTTGTTTCCGCCACGTACTTTATTCCTTTTTCCAATAACTGTCTTAATGTATGTGCAAATTGTATTAGGAAATAATGCACCTTCATAGCATTGTAATTCTTTGAATACATATGCTCTATATTAAATGTTCCGTTCTTTTGCATATTGAAACCTTCGTTTTCTATTTTCCATCTTTGTCTTCCAAAACATACTAACTCTTTTTTGTTATTCTCTGTTATTTTAACGGATGTAATCCACACAAACTCTGTTGTTATATCTGCATTATTCTCGTAATACTTTATTACATTTATTTTCTTTTCTCCTTTGTATGAACCATATTGTAATTCATTCCAATATTTTATTTTTTTATCTTCGTTTTCTATTTTCTCCAATCCCGCAACTTCTTCAACTAATGATGGTAAATTATCCTTCAACCTTGTTATATACTCCCATCTATTAGACTTGCATATATTTATTACTTCATTATTTCCATAAAGTGCATCTCCTGATATTATTATTTTCATTTTCGGATAATTTTTCTTTAGTCTTTTTGCCATCCTGTAAAATGCTTTTAGCTCGCAATCTTGTTTACCGATGTCTTCTTTTTCATTTTCTACAAACTCTGTATCTAAACTAATTACAATATCTCCAACTACTAATTTTGCTTCTAATGCATAATGATAATACTCTATATATTCGTTTGTTTTACCTCGATTATGTGTTTTCTTTAAACAGTGTTTACAATGTTTTTCTTTAAATGTTACTAAACGTGTTCCATCTATTACAATCTGATAATATTTGTTCATGCATCTATACTTTTCAAACATTTTACTTCTTATTAGTTTGTTTACCATATACTTTTGTATCTTTCTTAATTCTTCAATTTCTACTTGTTCAAATACATCATTTATTGTGTCATAGTGAGGTATCTCATCTAACTTTATCTCTAACAGTCTAGCTATATTTTCTATACATATATCTGTATTCATACTTTCCGTAAGATTCCTCATACTTGTTTTTCCGCACAAAAGTCCTAACAATCTAGTTACGAATATTACAGACATTCTATATTTAACATAGCTTTGATGTCTTACATCTGTCAATTTTTCAAACATAGTTATTAAGTGCGGAAAATACTGTTTTAATATGCTTATTACATCAGAAAAAACATTTATCTCTTTCTTTAAATTTCTTCTTTCTCTTCTGTTCATATATACCAACCCCCATTGATATACTTTTTATTTATTATATCATTAAATGGTTAATATTTTAATACTTATCTTTGTGAAAATTTTTTACTCCTCAGAGCTGAGAAGCGACATAAAAAGTTGACTTTTTTTTGTAATAGTAGTATAATATAAGTATAACATAAGTTTAACGCTAATAATTATTTGGCGTGGAACGGTTGTAAAAAAATATTTTTTAAAGGAGGACTTATGTCCATGAAGAAAAATCTTCGCAAAATCTTCGCTGTAGTAGCAGCAATAGCACTTATAGGTGCTGGTATCTTTTTTGTTATGACCCCTAAGTTTAGAACAATCGGTATTGTCGTTTTGACAATTTCCGCAGTCTTGCTACTAAAAGTAGTTGTACGAATTGTTCGGACCATCAGATGGAAGCTCATTTTGAACAAACTCAAGGGTTTGTTTAAAAATCGTCGCTTCTGGCGAATAGCAGGCGGAATTGCTGTTCTGGTTGTTTTGATAGTTGTTATTTTGAGCTTGGTTAAGTCTTGCGATCGTAAGACTGTATCTTCAGTTCCTAGTACAACACCCGAAACGTCTGCTACAACAACTTCGGACGATACAACATCAGTTGATACATCAGATTCTCTTACAGTAATAGTTAATGGCAATAATTCAACGATCATTATTCCTGAAGGCGACAACAACAAGTTTGACGTTGAGATTAAGAATGAAGATGTTGACAACAATGTTACAGGTGACAGTAACAAAATTGATAATACTCTTAAGAATGAAGACATTAAAAATGATATTACAGGCGACGGTAATAAAATCGACAACTCTAAGAAAGACGACACAACAACTGCAGCTCCTAAGGAAGATGACACGACGACTATAGCTCCTAAGGATGAGCCTAAGGAAGACGACACGACGACTATAGCTCCTAAGGATGAGCCTAAGGAAGACGACACGACGACTATAGCTCCTAAGGATGAGCCTAAGGAAGACCCCAAGAAAGAAGTTAAAGTTATAGCGAATACAACTTGTGTATATGGCGATGATTTTGAACCTTTTACCGTAAAGGTTGTTGGTACGAAATCTGTTAAGGTTCAACAGGCAGGCGAGCTTTTTAAAGTAAGTCAAAAGGATTCAGATGACGGTTTAATTTTAACTTTAACACCTGGAACACCTAATGCAACTGGTTATGCTATAATTTATACACTAGACGGTAATGGTAATGAGGTAGAAGCTGTGATTTACAGAGATCCTATTTTCTTAAAGCCGTAAATGTATATTATGTGACAACTCCTTAAATGTTCCCTTCGAGATTTTCGAGGGGACATTTTTTGTGGGTGCGACAGGCATGATTGCACAAGCTTCAACATAATCAGGTAACTTAAATATTTTAGCGTTATTAATTTCCAATAACATAAAACTATATTGTTTTAACTATCTATATATAAGATTAAAACGGCACATTTTGACTTACAACAAGTGATGCGAGATTTTAGAACGACATAAAAAGTTGACTTTTTTTTGTAATAGTGGTATAATACAAATATAACATAAGTTTAACACCAATGATTATTTGGCGTGGAACGGTTGTAAAAAAATATTTTTTAAAGGAGGACTTATGTCCATGAAGAAAAATCTTCGCAAAATCTTCGCTGTAGTAGCAGCAATAGCACTTATAGGTGCTGGTATCTTTTTTGTTATGACTCCTAAGTTGAGAACAATCGGTATTGTCGTTTTGACAATTTCCGCAGTCTTGTTACTAAAAGTAGTTGTACGAATTGTTCGGACCATCAGATGGAAGCTGATTTTAAACAAACTCAAGGGTTTGTTTAAAAATCGTCGCTTCTGGCGAATAGCAGGAGAGCTTGTTGCATTGGTAGCTTTGACGGTTGTTGTTTCGATCCTGGTTAAGTCTTGCGATCGTAAGACTGTATCTTCAGCTCCTACTACGACACCCGAAACGTCTGCTACAACAAATGCAGGTGATACAACTTCGGTGGATACGTCAAATTCTATAATAGTTCCCGGCAACAATTCGACAGTTATTATCGCTTCGGGCAATAATAACGAAATAAGAGTTGATGTCAAGAATGAGGATATTGACATCGATGTTACCGGTGACGGTAACAAAATAGACAACAAGCTGGAGAACGACGAAGTTAGAAACGACATCGACGGAAATGACAATAAGATCGAGAACTCAAATGAAGAACATGAAACAACTGTTGCACAGAAAGATGAGCCGCAGGAAGATCATGAAACAACTGTTGTTCCGGAAGATGAGCCTAAGGGCGACGACATCAAGGAAGACGACAAGAAAAAGCTTGCTATTGAGCTAAAAAGCGCTAATACGAAAGAGATTAGCCTAACGATTAGTGGTACGAAATTATATCGTATCCAACAAGATGATACTTTTGTCATAACTGAAGAGGCTTTAGAGAATTCAGATGACGGTTTAGTATTAACGTTAACACCAGTGAGCGATAACAAGACCGGTGATGCTTATATTTATCTGGTTGATGAGTTCGGCAAGCAAATAGAAGGCGAAGACAAGTTAACTGTTAGAATTAATCTGGATTATGAGAAGATGAATTTTGAATTTATCTAACGACTCCTTAAACGGTCCCCTCGAGATTTTCGAGGGGACATTTTTTGCCCTTTTTTTTATAGTCGTAGCATATAATTCGACAAAATATGCGTTGCGTTACTGGTAAAATATTTACATAAGAGGTGATACAAATGAAGTTTAAATATATGAATGATGAAGATAAATTATGTATAAAGTTAAATGAAGAAATTGATGTGGACTCATGTAAAACATTAAGAACTATTGTGGACGGATATATTTTAAAATATAACCCACAAAGCTGTGAAATAGATATGGCAAATGTATCTTTTATGGATAGCTCTGGAATTGGTTTTATTGCTGGAAGAAGCAATTTAACTAAAATGTTAAATTGCGAGCTTGTAATTAAAAGTCCAAGTGCAAATGTTAGAAAACTTTTGGACATGTCTCAAGTAGCAAAAGACATTAAGGTGGTGTAACATGAATAACAAAATTGAAATTAAGATAGATGGAAAACTTGAAAACGTAAGCGTTGTTCGTGTTGCTATTGCGTCATTTTTGTCAAAGCAAAATATAACTATAGACGAACTGTCGGATATAAAAACGGCGGTATCTGAAGCTGTAACGAATAGCATTGAACATGGATATGAAAATGGGGATGGAGAAGTAGATGTTATAGCAAAAATTGCAAGCATAGACAATATGGTGTTTTTAGTGGTAGAAGTTAGAGATAGTGGAATTGGAATTGAAAATGTAGAACTTGCAACTACACCCGCATATACAACAAAGCCAGAATTGGAACATGCAGGTATGGGCTTCACTATAATGGAAACGTTTATGGACGAAGTGGTTATAGATACTGAAGTTGGTAAAGGCACAAATATAACTTTAACAAAAAGACTTAAAACAATAAAGGAGTAAAGTATGGAAAAAGTAGAACATTCACGTTATTTAAGAAAGTACAAGTGTAAGTATTATATTACAAGATCTTTCAAAACATTTACGACTGGACAAGATAAAATAAACTCATATGGTATAAAAATTGAAAAGATAGTAAGCAAGAATAGAAAAGAAAGCGTTGAGATAAAACACGTTGGAATAAACGAATTAGATGTAAAGATATATTTAAAAGAGCTTTATGATACGTTTACAACTCCAGAAAAATTAAAAGAAAAACTAATTGCATGCTAAAAACAGATTGAAGAATTCTCTAATGTATGGTATTATATATACTGTGCAAAGGAGAATTTTTGTGTTATTTAAACAAGAAGAAAATGGCGGAAGAATAGATGTAAAACTTGCAGAGGTGTTAGATATAACGCGTGCAATGGCTCAAAAACTTATTGAAAATGATAAAGTGACTGTAAATGGAAAAAAAACAAAGGCGTCATATATATTAAAATGTGACGACCAAGTAGAAGTAGAAGAACTTGAGCTAAAGACTGCAGATATTAAGCCAAAAGATATTAAACTAAATATTATATATGAAGACCAAGATGTAATTATTATAGACAAGGATAAAGATACTGTGGTACATCCTGGAAACGGAAATTATGAAGATACAATAGTAAATGCTTTAATGTTTTCACATAAGGACGAACTATCTGGAATAAATGGTGTTATAAGGCCTGGAATTGTCCATAGAATCGATAAAGATACCACAGGGGTAATCGTGGTCGCTAAAAACGATTTAGCCCATCAAAAGCTCGCTAGCCAATTTAAAGAGCATAGCATTACAAGAAGATATGTAGCACTTGTTGATGGAATTGTTGAAAGAGATAAGTTAAGAATTAACTTACCTATTGGAAGAGATTCTAAAAATAGAATTAAAATGGTTGTAACTACCAAAAATTCAAAGGAAGCAGTTACTAATATAACTGTACTTAAAAGGTATGTTAAGTCAGGTTATACACTAGTAGAAGCGCGTTTGGAAACGGGTAGAACGCACCAGATAAGAGTACATATGTCATATATTGGTCATCCACTTGTAGGAGATGATATTTATGGAAAACTTAAAAACGAGTTTAACGTCAAAGGACAATTGCTACACGCAAAAGTATTAGGCTTTATACATCCTACAACAAATGAGTATATTGAGTTTGAGACAGAACTGCATGAAGATTTTAAACAAGTTTTATGTGTTTTAGATAAAAGAGAGGAATAGTTAAAGTATAAACTATTCCTCAAGATATATATTAACATAAGCTTATGACTAATATATATTATGTAAAAAACAAAAAGAGGTGACAGAGATGGAAGAAAGATTAAATAAATTTTTGGCTACTAGTGGCGTGTGCTCAAGAAGAAAAGCTGATGAATATATTCAAGACGGAAGAGTTGTGGTAAATGGCAAAATAATTACTGAAATGGGATATAAAGTGAAGCCAGAAGACTTAGTTGAAGTAGACGGCAAAAGTATTCGAAACACACAAGAAAAAGTATATATAAAATTAAACAAACCGGTAGGATATGTATCTACGGCTAAAGAACAATTCTGTAGACCTTGTGTTACAGATTTAGTAAAAAGCAGTGTTAGATTATATCCGGTTGGACGTCTGGATATGTATTCAGAAGGCCTTATTCTCCTTACAAATGATGGAGATTTTGTAAATAAAGTTATACACCCTACAAAGCATGTCAGTAAAACGTATGAGGTAACTTTAACTTGTGACATAACAGATAAAGATATTGACGTGCTAAGTTCTGGTGTAGATATTGGAGGATATGTAACAAAAAGAGCAATAGTTACAAGACTACAAAATAACATAATTGAAATAGTGTTGTTTGAAGGCAAAAATAGGCAAATAAGGAAAATGTGCGAAGCATTAGGATACAAAATTCAGAAGCTAAAAAGAACAAAGATAGGAGTTCTTGAACTTGGAAGTTTAAAGTGTGGAAAGTATGAGGTATTATCCAAGGAAGATGTGGATAAAATATTTAAATGGGAATAAACAGTGCCATTTGGGACGTTTTCAAATGACACTGTCTTGCATTATAAAAAGCACACCCAAAAAGGTGTGCTTAGAGTTTAGTGTTTTCTTTTCCTTGCAGCTTCTGATTTTTTCTTTCTTTTTACGCTTGGTTTTTCGTAATGCTCTCTTTTCTTTATTTCAGCAAGGACACCAGATTTAGCGCATTGTCTTTTAAAACGTTGTAATGCGTTATCTAGTGATTCGTTTTCTTTAATTTTAATTCCTGGCATATCTTAATTTCCCTCCCTTCAGTGGGAAATACATTATTTCACATAAGTATTTCAAATTACTCATAAAATTATACTATAAAAGATTGACCAAGTCAACAAAAAGAGCCACAATACTCAGGACAAAAGAATGAAAAAAATTAAAAAAAGCGTAGAAACATTGAAGTATAAGA
>CAYZTN010000053.1:0-8892 GCA_964481385.1 uncultured Clostridium sp.
CCCAAGCCTTTTGCTCATCAGTCAAATTAGCATTAACAAGGTTCTCGGTATTGTGACCTGTATAATTCTGTGTATACGCTCCGTAGTTCAAGAGGTCAACAAGTAAGGTACGGAGTTCAGAATAATTGTCACCGCTATAACTCTCAAGCATACTATAACAATATTTAGCGATACTATACTCTTTAACGTCTGTTGATATCAATGTATCATCAACATAGGCGTACAAGGTTGACTTTATGGTGTCGTTCATCTTGTCAGGAGCAACATTATCAAACGAAAAACTATAATAATCACCATTTACCGTATAGTCTTGAACAGTAGTTCTATGCCCATTAAATTCAAATACCATATACGGATTAGTATAAGCCGTACCTTCAAATAAATCCTTGCTAACCATATAGTTAACACTAATATCATCATAAAGTGTTAAGGTTGCACCGGCAATATTTAATTGTGATACCTCCATCGGCAATTCAATTACTGTATATTCGCTAAAATGATTTGTAGTAAATACTAAATTACCTGCAACAACTTGAGCATTCATGTCAGTTAGGCTTCCATCTTCTTTAACATGAAATACTTTGACCTGTTCAAATCTTGTAAAATCACTCGGCATCGGTATGCTAACGGTTACAGGTGATGACGGTTGTGTTTCGTTTCCATCCTTATACATAGCGATATCATATGTATATTCCTTTACTTCTTGTTTATCAAAGAAAGGAGTGCTTTTTACAACCTTGTATGCGTGCATGACCGTATTTTCATTGCCGTTCATTTGTACTTTAATGCCATTTGTGATTTGTTCAGTACCGGTTTGTGGTGCATATATGCTAACACCGGTTGGGAAACTTCTGCTACGACTAAATTGATCATTAAATTCCATGTGGTTTAAAGCAGAATTTCCGGCATATAAAGCATTAATAATCGGTCCGGTCGGGAGAATATCTAATATGATTGATTCTGCAACGCCGCTTACACCAGCTACAGAAAAAATACTGTCTTCTATTGCTTTCAACAAATCTTCGTTAACAAATCTTTGGAATTTATCATTTAGAGCTTCTAAGAAACTATCTGTGTTATTCTTATTCCAGTTGCCTGACATTACGGTTTCTTGTGCTGCATCTTTAAAAGAATCTATTAATATTTTTTCTTTACAAAATTTTTCTGTAACATTTTTTATTACAGACAATTTAATTCCATTCAAATCCCCGGCTGTACTGCTCGGCAAAATATCTAAAAATTCTTTTGATACCGATACTATATCTACCGTCAATCCAACAACATTTGCCAACATTGCTATTTCAGATGTTGAAACATTGTTCGAGATTTCGATATGCCCACCGGCAGGAACATTGATTGTAACAGGAGTTTCTTTTGTAATACTCTTGCCTGAATAATAATGTTTATTCTTTATTAAATAATACAAGTCTCCGGAACTTGTATAAACCGCTTCTAAATTGTTAACAAAACTAGTTGGGTTGCCTTCAAACTTATCTATTATGCAATAATCCCTAATCGTTCCATCGCTATTATATGAAGTTACTGCAGCGTACAAATTCTTTGAATTATAGACATTCATAGTTACCAAATATTCGCCATTGATATATTCACTGTTAAAGCTATCTACAACTAAACCGGAATAATTATATATATTTGTTTCTTTTCCCTCTTCATATGCGATTTTCGGAATGTTATCGAACGTATATACATTATTGTTTGCAGTTACATTTAATGTGAAACTCGAGATTTTATTTGTTGTCGGATGTGTTGCAGTAATAGTCGTAGACCCCAATCCTACGGTTTGAACTAAATATCTGCAACCCCTGTCACCATTTGTGGTCTTAGTAATTATTACATTGTCGTTACTTGCTGTTAAAATATAACTTTTAACATCATTTTGCAAAGTGCCGTTTACATAATATCCCACGTCTAAATAAAATTCACTGCCGATTTTTAGATTATCTACAGTTGATGTTGAATAAAACTCTATTTGACCGGTCGGATCATAGTCATTAGAATAATAAAAATTCTCCAAATCCAAATAAATAGCAGGACGGACACCCATCAGTGCTTGAATAGAGTCGTCATTCCAGTTAAAATAAGTTACATATTCACGCCATCTCATATGAAGATAATAAATTTGAAAAGTATTATTACCAGCCGTTCTTAACAGCCAATGCACTCCCAAGGTTGAGCCCGCACCAGAACGGAGTGCAAATCCATTCGAATATGCATAATCCGTAGCTGTTGTTCCAAAATATTGTGAAGCATATGCGTTGGCTTCATCTTTTGACAGCAAAAACACTTTATCGGTTGTTGATTCCGAAGAATACTGTGTGTATGAACCTGAAGCATTAACGTTTGTTGAGCAAGCAGAATTATCAAGAGCGGTGGCTACTATGCTATTTTTTTCAGAACTTGAAAATGCAGTGTTATAAAAATCGTTAATTAACCATTCGCGAATATCGGAATGAGCGTAATTGTTTCCATAATAACCGTCAACAGTTGCACTTGTGCTGTTGTATTGTTTAGTATCAATTATTTCATCAGAAATTAACAATGCTTTTCCATCTTCAATTTTTAATATACGCCATTTTATAGGTTCAACATTAAAGCCTATTGTTTCATCGTTTGCGTTTTTAATCGCACTTTGTTTATAACTACCGAATTCGATAATGTCACCAACTTTATATGCCGTTTCTGTCGTAGCAGCAGATACGGTAAAAATTCCTGTTGGCACAGAAATTATTAATAAGGCCAAAACTAATACAAATGATAATAGTTTTTTCATATACATAACCCCTACACTTAGTAATTTCTCAAAAGGTACACCTTTTGAAACTATATATCATAAATACTATCATAAAGAGCCCCGTTTTGCAACTCTTTTCGGCATTTGAGTTTCCCCATTTTTGTCGATAAAGAATGAAAAAAGATCATATATTCCTGAATTACACATATAGTCAATGAAGGTGAAATCATTGACACCATATAGTTCACTACTGATAGTAACCCATTGACCAACATATTCAGATACATACTTAATTTTGTAATCCGCCTGTCATTTCCTTTTAGTTAAATGTTATTTTACATTTAAGGAATTAAAATTTATCGATAAACATTGATAAATCAGATTAATTTATATCCTTCTTAAGACTTAATATACCGTGTCATTCGGGATTGACCGATCTTTTTAATTTGTCCTTCTCGCACCATTTTACTTAATACCGCCTCAACAGTAGTAGGGCTGACATCCGGTAAAATACCACAGATGTCCGATTTTGAAATAGGCACTAAACTGTTCAAAACGGTTGCTTCGATTCTTGCAGTTTTGGTAATCTTTTTGCCGTTAACAACAGCAAACCGTTTATCCAATTCTTTATAGCACATATAAAGCGTTGAAAGGAAGTTCTCTATAAATGGAACATAACTGTTTTCATTTTCGTGCCAACCAACAGACGATTCTTTCAGTGCCTCATAATAAAATGCCTTATAGTTATTGATTTGCTCCTCGAAGGAAACATACTTACCTGCATCATAACCATTTTTATAAAGCAAAAGTAAGGATAAAAGTCTTGACATTCTGCCATTGCCGTCTCTGAACGGGTGAATGCACAGAAAATCTAAAATCACGCAAGGAATTAACAAGAGTTGATTGATGTTTGCATCGTTTTTGGCATCCATATAAGCAAGTTCTAACTGATCCATCGCCTCTGCAACCTCTTCGGCTGGAGTAGGCCGGAAGCGTACTTTTCGGTTGCCGTCCTTATCTTCTTCAATAATATAATTATCACCGGTTTTATACTTGCCGCCATATTCGTATCCGGCAATCTGCATCATGGTTTCGTGAAGCCGCAAAATATCAGATTGCCTTAAATCTAAATGTTCATAGTTCAAATGGATTGCATTCAAGGCATCTCTGTAACCGGCTATTTCACCCTCGGTATGATTAAGCGGGGCACTATCACCGTTAACAATAGCAGCAATACGCTCATCACTTGTAACAATGCCTTCAATAGCATTTGAACTTTTAACCGATTGTATCTTTGCCACAGCCTCTAACTCGGTAAACACCTTTGCATATTCTTCCTTGCGTACACCTGACATAGTTTTAAGGGAAGCAATACTTGAAGTTAGAGTAATGAGATTTGCAGGCAACAAAGCATTATTCAAAAAGGAATAATCAAATTTTCTCATATATAGGCCTCTCTTTCTGCATATTATAATAACATATTATGTGCAGAAAATCAAGCGTTAATGCATATTAGAGATTAAGTTTTATGCATTAACGCTATGATGATTATGGCTATTTCTTTTTATATTTGCTTACCAAACCGCCGTCGCACGCGACAAGCAGGGTTATCCCCAGACATATAAGGAAAGAACCTGTTGTAATCTCGACTTTATAAAGTAGTGCAAGATATGCTGTCTGAATAGTAATTAAAATCAAAATCAGCATCACAATAAACTTAAATAGTTTCATACACATTACTCCTTTTTACAGCTTGCGTTGCTCTCGCAGGTATGCCTCAAAGATACTTCTGCGAATCAGCACCTTTTTACCAATCTTATAGACCGATCCGGCCTCGTGAGCCATACGGGTAAGAGGTTTCAGTCCTAAACGGTAATAGTCACAAGCCATACTGTATGTAACAAATTCGTGAGTCATAAATTCAATATCCTCATCATCGATTTGGTCAGAAAACATCCAAACATTACCGCTCATCTTTCTTTTCCTCCCCGATATTTGCTTGTTGCAGGCTCGTGAAACCGTTCCAAATAAGCATCAAAAATTTCTCGGTTGATAAGAACAGTGCTGTCAAAGCGATAAATTGCTCCGGCATCGCTGGCAAGTTCAAGAATTTTCTTATGGGACATACTGTAAATCAGTTCCGCTTGCTGATAACGAATGTACTCTCTACGCAGTTTTCGTAGTTGCTCTGGAACTTCTTTCATACTTTTTAACGGTTTGTAATTGTCTTTCATTTTGATTCCTCCAAAAATTGATTTGGAGTGTGACAGAAGTCTGCTGCAAAACAAAAAGCACCTCTTAGATTTTCTCTAAGAAGTGCTCATTTTAGTTTTATTCAAACCTGATACCGTATTGCCTTAAATTCACAGTGCATCGTGATGATGCGTTATTCTTCGGAATTTTGATGTCAAATTGCTGTCAAAACGAGAATGACATCACCAACAAAACACATCATACGGCATTTACAACATCATTGCAACACTGTATATTGTATTTTTGTTAGTCAATCGGCTTCATTGTGGGGACGGAAAAGACTTCTCGGTTATTGGGTTACTAAAGTGGTATTCACTGTACTACCCCAAATGATTTGCCGCCCTATTGTGTTTGATACAACCTTTCTTTACTACCCCATACGTGCTATTTGATGTTGTATTTGGTGTAAATGGTGTAAGTCTCTTTTCGTCGCCAACAATTAAACTGCGTCAAATGTTTGCCGCTTTATTATACTCATTTTTGAAGTACGAGTCAAGACCTTCAAATTCAGACCGCCTTAACTCCTTCGTTACATCAGTATAAATGTTAAGGGTGGTAGAAATATCTTTGTGTCCGAGCGTATCCTGAATGACCTTAACATTAACCCCTGCCTCGCACATTCTCGTCGTGAATGTATGTCTTAATGAGTGACAACTAAAATGCGGAAGTAGTACCTTTGCATTTTCATCTTTCAGAAGCTGTTCATCATTGCAGTCACGGATGATACGACGGATTGCTTTGTTAAGGGTTGCCTGATGTTGCGGCTGTCCAAAACGGTTAAGAAAGATAAAATCAGTGTATCCGTCCACAACAGCTTCACAATGAATATCAAGCAACTCCTGTCTTTCTTTTTCCATAAGGAATGCTTCTTTGACGAAATCCAACATCGGAACTTGGCGTTTTCCAGCCGGAGTTTTCGTTGTATTGATATTAAAATAACAGCCACGCTTACTACCGTCGGTTCTATGGTCATAATATACCAGCGTGTGATTAACATTGATAACTCCTTCGTCCAAATCAATGTCGCACCATCTGAGACCCGTTGCTTCTCCTACACGAAGCCCCGTTCCAACCAACACCGCAAAAATTGGATACCACAAACTTGCAGATGGTGTGTTCTTTAGATAACTCAAAAACAGTTCCTGTTCCGGTCTCGTTAAGGCTCTGCGTTTCTCCGTCTGAAAACAATGGGACTGCTTTAACTCTTTCAGCACATTATTGGAAGGATTATTTCTGAGATAATTATCATCAACTGCCATATCCAAAATCTGATGAAGAACCGTATGGATATTGTCAATGGTTGCCGGTTTCAAATGGCGTTCATCAGCAAGATAGTTGTAAAACCTCTTAATATCCGACTTTTTCAAAGAAGAAACGGTCTTTGAACCAATCTGTTGGCGTACAAAGGTCTCATACATATATTTGTAGTTCTCAAAGGTGTTGTTTTTCAGACCACGCTTCAAATCTTTCCAAAGCTCATACATATCATTGAGGGTAGTATATCGAGCTTCTGCTTTTATGCCGTCTTTCTTGTCCTTTTCTATTTGCTCTTCTTTGTATCGAAGTTCGTCAAGAGTCTTTGCATACACATAACGCCTTTTTCGGTTGGCGTCTGTCCAACAATAATGATATGTACCGTCTGCTCGCTGTGATTCGCCTGTGCGAAGAACTACTCTTGATTTATCTCGTCTTTTTGCCTTTGCCATAATCTTTTCCTCCTAAACCTTTTCTACTTTATCCATATACTTGTCAAACTTCTCACGGTTTATCAAAATCTGTGTTCCATTTGAGATTGAAAAATTGCAACCTTTCGTCAATGCCATTTTTCTAATTCTTTTAATCCCAATACCGGAATAAGCGGCTGCTTCTTCACAAGTAATAACCTTGCGTTCCCATATCGGTAAATCCAGCTTTCTTTCCTCAATCGCCTTCCTATATTCCAATATTTCAGGACTGGTTACTTTCAGCATACTCTCACCACCTTATATCGAATATAGCTTCTCAAGGTACTCCTCGAAACGCTTTCGTTTTATCATAGTTCTTTTCCCTACACGCAAAGTAAAATTGCAATCCTCTTGCCTTATGAGCTTGTATATTGTGTCTCTACCAATGCCCGTATAGGCTGCCGTTTCTTCAATAGATAGGTTTTGTCTATGCCATAAAGGGACATCGGAACCTCGGCTCTTGAACCATTCTCTTTGGAAATTAACCTCGCTATCCATTTGTGATTCCTCCCTCATATTGAGTACACTCTTTCAATATACTCATCAAACTTTCTTCTTTTTATCATTCTTCTTGTTCCAATCCACAGCACAAAAGGACAATCTTCCGGATTAGTCAGTTCGTATAATTTACTCATACCGATACCTGAATATCGAGAAGTTTCTTCAATGCTCAAAGTTGGTTTGAACCAAATAGGCACTTCGTCCTTTTTACTATTCTTTCGATTGTCTGACATTTGATTTTCCTCCTTGATTTTGATGTCTCAAGGATACATAAAAATGATTGATGAGCCAATGATGCGAATTGGCTCATCGCACACTTGACAATTTGGTTAAATGGAATACTGCCTTTCGATATATTCATCGAATTTTTTACGCTTAATCATCCTTCTGTTACCTATCCATAACACAAAGGGACAATCCTCCGGATTCGTCAATTCATAAAGTTTATCTCTACCAATGCCGGAATAAGCAACTGCTTCTTCGATGGAAAGATTGGGCTTATGCCATAAAGGAATATTGTATTTCTCTTTATCTTTTCTTTCAGGCATTTTTACACCCCTTTCCTTTGACCGAGGTGCGTTTGTCATAAACGATATAATCCCAACCGCTATTATTGCACTTGTCGCAGTGGTCTTTGCTTTTCGCAAACGGGTCAAGACGCCTTACAACATAATTCGGGTCGTGGATATAGTCGCTCAGGCACTTGGGGCATAAGCAGCGAATATCTCCGGTTCTGTCAGTGTTGTAAATCCATAAACCAAAAGTCTTTTTAAGAGCTGCGTTAATATGCTTCCATAGCCTTTCATCGTTTACCGAACCAATGTAGTCTGTAAGTTCGTCCTTATTGACGGTCTGTATCTGTTCAAGAAGAACCATTGACGGCTTCTTCAGACCGAAGTCCTCACCCAAAATGATGTGTGAAGGAAGATACTTCTTTTTCATTACAGCCGTAACAGCCGCAACAATAATTGTCGGAGCATTGGCATTAAAGTTGTCTGCCTGAATTACCATTACAGGTCTCTCTCCCGACTGGACAGACCCTTCTCTTTTTCCAAAATCGTAGTAGAATAAATCTCCACGCTGAATTTCTTTTCTCTGCATATATGTATAACCTCTCTGTTCATTTAGTCTTGAAAGTGCATTTCATATCTGGAATTGAAATAACCCCTTCACTCATTTGGACAAAGGGGGTCAAAATGCACACCCAAAATCAGAGGTTTTCATAAAATTTTTTGAAATTTTTTCTTGCTGCGGCAATAGACTTATCTACAACGCTGTAATATACGCCTTCTTCCTTTGCGATTTTTCTTGAACTCATACCTAATAAAATCGCTTTAATCAGTCTTTCTCTCTGAACGGGTTTCAGCATTTCCAATACCTTTCTGACTTTTGCAATTTCTAACTGTCGAAGCTGTTCCTTTTCTTCCTCAATCCGTTCTTCCTCCGCTTGCTCAAACGGGTCAACAAACGGAGCAATCAGTTCCCGGTGGAACTGTTCAGAGATGTCATCTTCATATCCGTACACATCGATTGTTCTTTTTGCTCTCTTTTCGTACTTGTCGTTGTTTCTATACGACTCGTCAATTACTTCGCCCTGAGCCATAGAAAGCAGAATAAACGGAGTGTACCGACGGATAACATCAGGGTATTTAACCCACAATT
>CAYZTN010000054.1:0-8825 GCA_964481385.1 uncultured Clostridium sp.
TCAATAAATTGTAGATTTGTATTAGTTAAGTGTTTAACTTTACCATTTTTAGTTTCATAAGTGTAGTATTTAATGATTTCTAGAATTTCAGTATTTGGTTTTAATTCTTGTATTATTTTAAATTCAAGCATAAAAAATGTCCTCCTTTCTGGAAAGAGAACATTTAAGTTTTATATAAAATAAAAACTCACGAACTTTAATTGGTTCGTAAGTTGTTTTCAAATGGAGCGGGTTGTGGGAATCGAACCCACGGCAAAAGATCGGAAGCCTTTTATTTTACCACTAAACTAAACCCGCGCATTTAAATCTTAACATAAATTAGTGGTATTTTCAACCTCTTGTAGCCAAATTTCAAACTTTTCATATAATACAATAAGGTGAGAATATGTCGTTATTTAAGTATATAAAAGAGGAAATGGAAAATATTACAAAAAAAGATCCTGCTGTAAATTCTAAGCTTGAAGTACTCATGTATCCAAGTTTTAAAGCTGTGATTATATATAGACTTTCTCACAAGTTATATTTAAAAGGTCATTTTGTACTTGCTAGGTGGCTGTGTGAGAAAGCAAAAAGAAAAACTGGAATTGAAATACATCCAGGAGCAACAATAGGAAACGGCTTGTTTATAGACCACGGAAGTGGTGTAGTAATAGGAGAGACCGCTGTTGTAGGAGATAATTGCACTATGTTCCATGGAGTAACTTTAGGTGGAACAGGAAAGGAAAAAGGCAAACGTCATCCTACAATAGGAAATAATGTATTTATTGGAAGTGGTGCAAAAATACTCGGAAATATAGTAATAGGAGATAATGTGAAAGTTGGAGCAAATGCTGTGGTGCTGAAAAATGTGGAAAAAAACGCTACTGTTGTAGGAATTCCCGCGGCTGTTGTTAAAAAATAAACGCTAAAGTACTGGACATGTGTGATATAATGTTATTATCTTGTAGAGTAAAAATAAGGAGAGCTAATATGAAGTGTACAATGTGTCCAAATGAGTGTAACGTAGATAGAACAGAAGTATTTGGTAGGTGCAAAGCAAAATATGTACCAACTGTTGCATTAGTGTCAATACATCAGTTCGAAGAACCCTGTATAAGCATAGGAAAAGGATCTGGAACGGTGTTTTTTTCTGGTTGTAATTTAAATTGTGTATATTGCCAAAATAGTGATATATCTCAAGAGTTAAAAGGAAAAGAAGTAACTATCCAAAGACTTGCTGAAATTTTTTTAGAGCAGCAAAAAAGGGGAGCGGAGAACATAAACTTAGTGACGCCAAGTATTTATGCATACCAAATAAAGGAAGCAATTTTAATAGCAAAGAAAAATGGATTAAATATACCAGTAATATATAACACTAGCGCTTATGATAAAGTAGAAGTGCTAAAAGAATTGGAAGAAGTAATAGATGTGTATTTACCAGATTTTAAATATGCAACAGATGAGTTAGGCAGTAAGTATTCGAAAGTAAAGAACTATGCAACTGTGGCAAAACAAGCTATAACAGAAATGGTAAGACAAAAAGGGAAACCGAAATTTACTGCTGACGGAAAAATATTAAAAGGCGTAATAATTAGGCATTTAATACTTCCTAACAATGTCGATAATACAAAAGGCGTATTACACTGGATAAAAGAAAATTTTGGTGTAGATACGTATATAAGTATAATGGCTCAGTATTTTCCAACAAATAAGGTGGGGAGTGAGGCTTTCCCTGAAATAAACCGAAAGATTACACAAGAAGAATTAAGTGAAGTAGAAGAGTACGTAGATAAACTTGAATTTGAAAATGGATTTATACAAGAACTGGGCGAACACGAAGAAGAATATGTGCCAAATTTTGATGGAAGTAATGTGTAATTTAAATATTAGTATATGTATAAAAATAACCGTAAGAACACAAAATCTTACGGCTATTTTTATTAATTATTGTCGATATTATCTGAACCAGTATCAATTTCAATGTCAAAATCGTCGTTAGAAAAATCAATTTCTGGTATAATATTTAAAGTTTTTTTGTTATAATTTGCTCCTGTTATGTTTATAGGTTCGTCTACAAGTTCAGACTTCATAGTAAATATGTAATCGTCATTATCATCTAATATTGAATTTGTTGAGCTAGAATTTCCGTTATTAGGCTTATTTTGCATAAACTTTTCAAAGTCATACATGTATGCAGAATGCTTTTTCTTAAAGTTTTCTTCTAAGAATGAAACTTTACCTTCGCCAAATACTGAACTTCCATTAGCGGCTTTGGTTTTGTAATAAATGCTTCCAAAACCATGTTCAGAAATTTTATGAGTTTTAAATCTTTCTTTATCTTTATATGCGTAAGATTTTTTTGCTTTAAAGTCTCCAGTAGATGCATCAAATGATGCTGAAGTATCAAGTTTTTTTGTAAGACCGAAGGCTTTATTCCAGTATTCACTATCTTCTGGTACTGTGTCTCCAAATACGATTTGAGTCTTAGTATTAGCAAGTACAACTTGTCTATAATATTCTAATCCTTTATTTTTTTCTAATTGAGAAAGGTTTTGAATTGCTATTGTTGTTCCACATCTATATTTTCTAAACAGCGTAAACATTACTTCCATGTCTTTGTTTATGTATTCAGGGAACTCATCTATGTATAAGAAGTGAGGTACACGTGAATCTTCAGTGCCGTCACGTCTTAATACAGCATCTTGGAATTGCAATATAAAGAACATTCCAAATGCTTTTGAAGCGATAACTCCAAGTTCGCCTTTTCTGGAACATGCTGTTATAACTTGACCGTATTTTAAAGCTTTATCAAAATCTAGTACATTGTGTTTACCACAAAGAGCTTTTTTTATTCCAGGGTGTCTTAACAAGTTGTTAAGTTGTGTAATTGCGCCATACAGAAATCTTTCTGTATCTTTTCTACCACTTCCACGAGTACCAGGTATTTCATATCCGTTTATGTTAAGACTTGGTTTGTAGAAGTTCTTTTCGAAGTACGCAATAAGTAGTTTATATTTATCTGCGAGTTCTGGTATTTTTTTCATATCCTCTGTCATTTCTTCAACTTTATCGAAGTTGTATAATAAGTCTAGTACATCTTCTAATGAAGGAAGCTCACCATTATGAGATAACGGATACATTTCTTTTAATAATATCGATAAGTTTTGAAATGCATCTGATGTAACTTGAGAGAAGAATGCATCTTCTTTATTTCCTTCACTTTGTGACATTGATTTTAGTACGTCTGCTATGATAGATGCGACTTTTGCAGGATCTTTTATAGCAAATGGGTTCATACTCATTGTATTTGGGTTAATAGGGTCTATTGTTACAACATCTATATCAAAGTTATGAGCTACTTTTGTAAAGTCATCAACATATTTTCCGTCGTTTTCAACAACTGTTACACCAACATTTCTGTAACTTACTTCGCCAGTTTCTTCATTTTTATATAATATAAGTTCTGAAAGTTTAGAATAGAACTCTTTTTCATAACCTTGACGAGGCTTTATAAAGTTTAAGCTGAAGTTTAAGTTTATATATTCGTTAGTATATGGTCCTTCAAGTATTGCAACGCCATCTTTTAGTAATGTATATGCAACTTTTTTAGAATACTCGCGTATGAAGTATTTTTTTTCTAAGTCACGAGCAGACATTGGTAAAAGTACCATTGCAGTTTTACCAGTACCAGTTGCACCTTGTACTAGAGTAGATTCCATTCTCTTTTTCTCAACAACTGTTACTTTTTGAGAAGAGTCTACATCTGTACAGATAATGTTATCACACATAAAATTTCTATTTTCTTTAGCGCCACTTTTTACTTTTAATCCACAAAAACCATTTATTCCTTTTGAAATGTCATCATCACGAGGAATAAGAAGTAGATAGTCTATTAAACTAAATAATGCAATAAATGGAGCTACTAAGCATAGTGTTTTTAATGCAGGTGCAAATAGTTCATAAAAGCTACTTGCTACAACGTCGTAATTTGGTGCAAGTTTTAAAAGCCACCAAGCAGTATCATTTATAGAAGTTACAAAGTATGAACCAAAGATTATTGCCAATGCTACCACTACTATTGAAAACCATTTTACTTTTTGCTCTTTTGTAATCATTGTGCCAGAATTTACTCCATATGAGAAAAATAATACTGGACACAACATAAATAAAGAGATTATAAAAGGACTAAATGCTTTTAGTGTATGTCCATCTCCAATTGCGAAAATAAAAAATCTATAAGCTACAATTGCTAGTATAACAATACTTAATACAGCGAAAATACTCATCATAAATTTTTCTTTCTTTTTTACTTTAAAAAAATTCAATATATTATATAGCAAAAAAATCACCACTTTCACATAAATTACATATAAATAAACATTGAAATTATCAATTAACTAATATATAATATACTACATAAATTGCAAAAGTGCAAGCAAAATATGTGAAGTTGATGGTGTTTCGAGGTAAAAAATGAAGTGTTTGATAGGATTAGGAAATATAGGGAAAGAATATGAGAATACAAGACATAATATGGGATTTATGTGTATAGATAGAATCGCGAAGGATTTAAATGTCTCTTTTGATAGAAAATTAAAAAAATGTGTTTATGGAGAGATTAGTATTAAAGGTGAAAAAATCATACTTGTAAAGCCCACTACATATATGAATTTAAGTGGAGAAGCGGTAGTCGAACTTTTAAACTGGTTTAAATTAGAATTAAAAGATATATGTATAATATATGATGATGTAGACTTGCCATTTGGAAAAATAAGATATAGGGAGTCTGGCAGTGCGGGCACACATAATGGTATGAGAAATATAATTGCTTTGGCAGGAAACGAGAATATTAAAAGAATACGTGTAGGAATTGAAGCAAGAGATAAAGAGTATCCAGTACCTTTGTATGATTATGTCTTGGGTAAGTTTGATAAAGAACAGTTAAAAGAAATTGAAGGTAATATATACGTAGAAGTGAAAAATACTGTTGACAAAGCTTTCTCAATATGTTAAAATATTGTTTGTAAATCGCGTGAACGTGGTATTTAAGTGTAGGTTCTATTCTACCACCTGAGTTCAGTGATAGGAGTGCAAGAAGTTAGGAGGAAAAAATAATGTACGCAATAATTGAAGCTTGTGGAAAACAATACAAAGTACAGGAAGGAGATATTGTTTTCATGGAAAGACTTGATGCTGAAGAAGGTTCAACAGTTACTTTTGACAAAGTGTTGTTAATCTCTGATGACAAGAGTACTACTGTAGGAGAGCCTACAATTAAAAATGCAAAGGTTACAGCAGCAGTAGTAGGTCATGGTAAAGGCAAGAAGATCTTAGTATTTAAATACAAAGCTAAGAAGAATGAGAGAAAAGCAAGAGGACACAGATGGTGTTATACAAGAGTTCAAATTGAAAAAATTTCAACAGGAACTGCAAAAACAAAAGCTACAGCAGAAGTAGTAGCAAAATAATTGAATTTAGAAGGAGTGAGACCAAATGGCACATAAAAAAGGTGGCGGATCTACTAAGAATGGTAGAGATAGTATAGGTAAAAGACTAGGCGCTAAAAGAGCAGATGGAGAAGTAGTTTTAGCTGGTAATATTTTAGTTAGACAAAGAGGGACGAAAATACATCCAGGTGCAAACGTAGGCATTGGCTCAGATGATACTTTATATGCTAAAGAAACTGGTGTATTAAAGTTTGAAAGAAAAGGTAGAAGCAAAACTCAAGCTAGTGTTTACCCAGTAGTAGAAGAATAGTAATACAAATCGACTATGTATAGAGCATAGCCGATTTTCTTTTCACTCATTTTCTTTTAATATCATAAGTTCGGTTACTGTCACAAATTCGTATTCGTTTTGTAGTTCTTGCAATATACGTTCGGTAGCTTCAACAGATGTTATATATATATCGTGCATTAGAATAATTTTTTTATCTTCAACTTGAGCAAGAACTCTTTTTGTAATTTTTTCGGTATTTCTAAGCTTCCAATCAAGTGAGTCTAAGTCCCATTTTATACAAGTAAGTCCAAAACTATCAAGTACACTTTTAACGGAGTTGTTTACTAAACCGTAAGGCGGTCTAAGTAAAGTAATTTCTTCTTGTATATTCGGACGTATGATGGCTAGTGAATGCTCAATATCTTCTATTAGAGCACTTTTGCTAAGTTTTGTCATTATTTTATGTGAGAAACCGTGAGTCGCAATTTCATTTCCTTGTAAATATGCTTCTTGTATAATTTTTTCGTTACCATTAACACAACTTCCTAAAATGAAGAATGTGGCTTTTGCATCGTATTTTTCTAAAATATCTAATAATTCTTTAGTATATTTTCCGAGGCCCATCGTCAAAAGTTAAAGCTAATACTTTCTTATCTTTATATTCTTCAATTATGTGTTTTTTATATTCATCATAGTTTTGAAGATTTTTGTCATGTATGTATTTAGTAGAGCTAAGTTCTGAATATACAGATATGTTCCTTATTTTTAAAGTAATATATACAATGCTTAAACAGAATGTTGATAAAATAATAAAAATTATTGACAATAGCTGCCATTTTTTTACTTTAACTATACGCATATATTTCACCTATAACATTATATGGGAAAAAATGAAAAAATAGCATTAAAAAACATATAAAAACTTGTAATAATTTAAACAAAATGATAATATATTTCGTAAGATAATTGTAATATATAATTTGGAGGGAATGGTATATGGAAAATATGATATCTGATAAGAAAACGAAAGTATTAGTTATAGTCGGTTGTATAATTTTAGCTATTGTAGCGGTTTTAGTTATTGTAACAAGTGAAGCTACAACTGTTGTAGATAATAGCATAGCTAACAACAATCAAGGAGAAAATGATATATCGAACACAGATGTAGAGCTCCCTATTGTAACGAGTAAAGAGACTAAATTAGATAATAAAAAGGCAGAGGAATTGTTTAACTGGTTGCCTTTCATGTATATGGAAGAATTTGCCCCATTTACAGATAATTTTATGCTTACAGCTGCAATGACTAAAGTGTTGCAAGAAGAAGAGCCAAACCTTTTAGCTACGCATGTTGACGATATAGTTGAAGAAATATTTGGCAAAGATGTTGCTATAAACAAAGAAAATGTTTCAAAAATGGATATTTCTAAATCGTTGTATTATTACTATGCGGAGACTGGAACGTATAGTGTAGTTCCTATAGGAATGGAAAGCACATATATGACACAACTTTTAAAATATGCTACAAAGGATGATAAATATACATACGTTTACGCGAATGAAATAAATGGTACGTGGCATAGCGAAGAGGAAAAAACTGTTGTAGTAATAGGGGACAAAAATGGTCAAGATTTAGTTAAATCTTTTGATAATTATGAAGATATTAAAGATTATTCAGTTTGGCAAAAAGAGTATTCAGATATGTTACCAGTAGTAAGATATACTTTAGAAGAAAAAGAAGGTAAATATATTTTAGTTGGAGTAGAAAAGATAAATTATTAGTAGGTGAAGGTTATATGTATGGAATAGCATTAGAAGGTGGAGGTACCAAAGGTGCCTATCACATGGGAGTATTAAAAGCAATATTTGAATGTGGGTTTGACATAGGAATAATAGTAGGAACATCCATTGGCGCTTTTAACGCTGCGGTTGTGGCGCAAGGGGATTTCGATAAATTATATGATGCGTGGTATAATGGAGATAGTACTCTGGTAATAGATTTTGATAAAAAAGAACTTACTAAAGTAAACCAAAAGAAAATGGATATAAATTCTGTAAAATATATATATAGCTATGTTACAAAAAGTATTTCAGATGGGGGAATTGATACTTCAAAATTAAGAAATCTTTATGAAACATTTATAGATGAAGAAAAATTAAGGGCGTCAAATATGGAGTATGGCTTAGTTACAGTGTCACTTTCAGATAAAAAGCCGGTATATGTGTATAAGGCTGACATTGCAAAAGGAAAAATTGCAGATTATGTATTAGCAAGTTCAAATTTACCAGTGTTTAAGCAACAAAAATTAGTAGACGGTAAAACGTATATAGATGGTGGTTTTTACGATAACTGCCCATTAAAACTTATAGTAGATAAGAAGATAACAGATATGTTTGAAGTGCGTACTGAGGCAATTGGTATAAATAGAAAAATTAATAGGAAAAATTTAAACATATATACAATTACGCCATCGAAAGATTTGGGAGGAATACTTTTCACAGATAACGCAACAATGAGAAAAAATATTGCAATGGGATATTTTGATGCCATTCGTGTTATAAAAGGGTATTTAGGTAAAGAGTATTATGTTGTTCCAAAAGAAGAAGAAAATATTTTTGAGATGATTTGTAATATTTCTGATGAAGGTATTTTGGAACTTATGGAAAGCATGAACCTAAGTAAAGCGGTAAGGCAACAAGAACCGAAGAAAGTATTGTTCGAAAAAGTGCTACCACATTTGGCTACTAAAGTAGAGAGAAAAGATACGTCAACTTACCAGAAATTATTGGTCGCAATTCTTGAGCAAGTGGCACTTTATGGAGAAATTAACGAATACAAATTATATACATTTGATGAAATGTTGAACATTTGTAAAGAAATAGCAAAAAAACAATTAAAAAAAGAAGAGAAATTACTTATAAAAAATAATACAAAAATGTTATTGTTAAAGTTTGTGTGTCATTTGGGACGTTTCTCTTTGACATAAAAAGGAGAGGTTGTACCTCTTTTTTTGTTTGACTGTATTTGTTATTGTTACAATATATGAATTTGTGAATAATGTCAAAGAGAAACGTCCGGGACTGCTGAAAAAGTCTAAAAAATAATATAAAAAAAGTAGAAATCAACCCTT
>CAYZTN010000055.1:0-8639 GCA_964481385.1 uncultured Clostridium sp.
AGTGTTTACTTGCAAAAAGTTAAATATTTTTTTCTGTTAAGTGGCAAACTTGGGAGAACAACTAATTTTTAGTCGGGACATTTTGTCATTTCTTTATATAAGACATTATCACATTTCTTTCATAGCAAGCGATAAGATAGTTTTTTAAAATTTGACATATAATATAATATGTGGTAAAATAACCTAAAGTTAGAAATGGACTAAAGGTGCAAATTTGTAAAATTTGCAAAAAATGATGAAGTATGGTATAATATTAATTGTGCCGAAAGGAAAGGTGTATTAAAGTGAAAAAGGGTAGTGCCCTCCGAACACTTAAGTTTATATTTATAACAGCAGTATTATTAGTGTTATCGTTTACTGCAGTTGTAGTTACAGTGCTAAATGTGTATGTACCACAGTACATAGCTAAGATAGATGACGAAGAGGTTGCGTATTTTGATAGTCCAGCTGAGTTTGATGAAGTATATGAAAAACTTGTGGAAGAAAAAGAAGCTGATGGACTTGAAGTTGAGGTGTCTCTTGCGGGTAATCCAACATATGAGTTGACGTATGTAAGAGAAGCTGTAATAGAAGAACAAAACCAATATACAAACATGAGAGCTTTTGTAAATACCGAATATACTGTGTACAACGTTGCTGTTAAAGGAAATACCGAAATGACTTTTGCTTCTAAATCTGAAGCAGATTCATATGCTAAAAAGCTTAAGTCTGCAATTAAATCTTCTGTTAAAGTAGAGGTTGTTGAAGAAAAATTGCCAGAACTTGTTACAGTTACAGATAAAGCAAAAGCAGATAAAACATATTCTACATTAGTAAGCAGATACAAACCTGTAGTTAGAACATATACATATTCATATTCAGGAATGAGCTATAGTGGTGCTAAAGCTACTGGTGAAGTGTATAACATGCTTGCAGGTGGTATATATCCTGCTGGTGGAAGTGTTGTGCAAACACAAGGTTTTGGAAATACTGGATATTCAACGGGCCATAGAGGTGTGGATATAGCGTCATATGGAAGTGCAAACGTAAATATTTACGCATATAAATCAGGAACAGTTTCAGCTATAAATACTGATCCGAACTCTACGACGTATGGATGTTATGTTAAAATTTATCACGGAACAACATCAGATGGAGTAGCTGTATATACGCTATATGCCCATTTGCAAAGCGGTTCAATACAAGTGTCAACAGGTCAACAAGTTTCTGCTGGTACAGTAGTTGGTAGAATGGGTACCACTGGACGTTCATCGGGAGTTCACTTGCATTTTGAAATGCAAACATACAAAAATAACGTATTAACGCTTAACAACCCAAATTATTATATTTAATAATAGCTCACCCTACGATTTTGTTGTGGGGTGAATTTGTTTTGTGTGTTTGTACTATACATAGTTTACAAAGCCTAATCATGGTATTTACAAAAGCTTTAAAATATAGTAAAATATGTACTTGGAGGACAGAGATATGATATTAACAAACAATGTAAGTCTAAGATTTGGAAAAAGAGTGCTATTTGAAGATGTAAATTTGAAATTCACAGATGGAAACTGCTATGGCGTAATAGGTGCAAATGGAGCTGGTAAATCCACGTTCCTAAAGATATTATCTGGTGAAATAGAGACTACAACTGGTGAAGTTATAATGCCAAACAATGAGAGACTTTCTGTATTAAAACAAGACCATTTTATGTATGATAACGAAAAAGTATTAACTGCGGTAATTATGGGAAATAAAAAGCTGTATCAGTTGATGATAGACAGAGAAGCTATATATTTAAAAGAGGACTTCACTGATGAAGATGGGATAAGAGCTGGAAAACTAGAGGAAGAGTTTGCAAAGCTTAATGGCTGGGAAGCTGAAACAGACGCTGCAAAATTATTGAGTGGACTTGGCGTGGATACTGAAAATCATGAAAAGCTAGTTAAAGATTTAAAGGAAGAGGATAAGGTAAAAGTGTTGCTTGCTCAAGCGTTATTCGGAAATCCTGAAGTGCTACTTCTAGACGAGCCAACAAACGGACTAGATAGACGTGCGATAGAGTGGTTACAAGAGTTTTTAATAAACTTCGAAAATACAGTAATAGTCGTATCGCACGATAGATATTTTTTAAATAAAGTATGCACACATATTGCAGATATAGACTTTGGCAAAATACAATTATTCGTAGGTAATTATGACTTCTGGTATGAGTCAAGCCAACTTATACAACGTCAAATGAAAGAGTCTAATAAAAAGAAAGAAGAAAAGATAAAAGAATTGCAAGACTTTATTGCTAGGTTTAGTGCAAATGCTTCTAAGTCAAAACAAGCAACTTCGAGAAAGAAAATGCTAGAAAAAATTGAATTAGACGAAATAAAACCATCTAGCAGAAGATATCCATATATGGACTTTAAGCCAGATAGAGATATAGGAAACGAAGTATTGCAAGTTAAAAATATTTCTAAAACAATAGACGGTGTAAAAGTACTAGATAATGTTACATTTACAATGACTAAGGAAGATAAAATTGCTTTTATTGGAGATAATAGTGTTGGAATATCAACTTTATTTAGCATACTAGCAGGAGAGATGGAGCCTGATTCTGGTGAGTTTAAGTGGGGGCAGACTGTAACCACGAGTTATTTCCCAAAAGACAATTCAACATATTTTGATACGGATTTGAATTTAACAGAATGGTTAAGACAATATTCTAAAGTAAATGACGATACATATGTAAGAGGCTTTTTAGGAAGAATGCTATTTACTGGGGAAGAAAGCTTGAAAAAAGCTAATGTAATTTCCGGTGGAGAAAAAGTAAGATGTATGCTAGCTAGAATGATGTTATCTGGTGCAAATGCTTTAATTTTTGACGAGCCAACAAACCACTTGGATATGGAAAGCATTACCGCATTAAATGACGGCATGCAAAATTCGAAAGGGGTAATACTATTTAGGTCATATGACCACCAATTAGTTCAAACAGTTGCAAATAGGGTAATAGACATAACACCAGGACATTTTGTAGATAGAAAAACTACATATGACGAGTACATTGCAGGATTAACTTAAAATGTGGTTTTAATTGGTGATACAAAAAACAGATAAAACGAAGTATATAATTCGTTATCTGTTTTTTTGTATGCGTGTTATTTAAAATATTCATTAATTGCAGTTTCAATTTGCTCTACAGTAATTGCATAATCTATTTTGTGTAATACATTTAAGTCTTTGTCTAAGAAATAAGTCTTAGGTACAGTACCTGCTTCAGGATCTATTTCGTGACGGATTACTCTGCCAAAATCAAGTAATATCTCTGTATCAAAATCTACAGTGCCACCTTCTAAAAGTTCTATTAAACCATCAATTCCACTTTCTTTAAATTCGTGTGCGATAAATACTATATTCAAATCTGGGTCGTTTTTGTATTTTGCTAATATTTCGTTTAAAGCGACCATTTCGGTGGCACAGTTTGGACACCATGAAGCCCACATAAATAGAATTGTGTTTTTTCCTTTAAACATCTCTTCATCGTAGTAGTTTATAACTCGAATAGTAGAATTAGAGTTCGTCGTAATAACTTGAGAATTATCAGTTTCATTGAAAACAATTTCATTTTTTGAATTGTTTTCAGTGTGTTCGTTATCATTGCTATCTGTGTCATATCCTTTAATAATTAGATATATTCCAAATCCTAAAGCAGATAATAGAACTACACAAATTATAATTATAGCTATTTTTTTATTCATATATATCACCTTTTTAACGTCTAAATTATATTACAAAATAATTTAAAAAACAACAAAATAATTGAAAAAGGTATACAAATAATATATAATCTACTAGTAATTGGTAATTAATAATTAGAGGGAGCAAAGACGATGGATATAAGAGAATATGACATAAAAGCTTTAGCTTACATAGGTGATGCTGTGTATGAATTATATGTAAGGCGTTATATTATGGAAAACAGTCACGAACAAGTAAACAAACTTCATAAAAAGGCGGTAAAATATGTGAGTGCAAGAGCTCAAGCTTATGTTATAGAGTGTATAGAGAATAAATTCACTGTTGCGGAGCATGCTATATTTAAAAGAGGGAGGAATGCCATTTCAAATACTGTTCCTAAAAACACTGATGTTATAACATATAAAATTGCAACTGGGTTTGAAGCAGTTATTGGTTATTTATATTTAAATCATGAGAAAGAAAGATTAGAAGAAGTTTTAAAAGAATCAATAGGTATAATTAATAATAAAAGGGAGGATGCAAAGTGCTAGAAGTAAAAAATATTTCTAAAAAATTTGGCAAAATTCAAGCAGTAGATGACGTTTCTTTTGAAGCACATAATGGAAAAATTCTTGGGATTATTGGCAAAAACGGAGCTGGCAAATCCACTATATTTAGGACTATACTAGATATTTTAGAGCCAGATACAGGAGAAGTGCTATTAGATGGCAAAAAATATAATATTTTGTCAAGTAACAAAGTGGGCTTTTTGCCAGAAGAAGGAAGCTTGAATAGTGAGCTTACAGTATATGAGCAAATGTGTTTTTATGGTAGTTTAAGAGGAATGACAGAAGATGAGGTAGCTGAAGAATTATTCAAATGGCTTGGAGAATTTGAAATAATAGAGTACTTCAATAGAAAGATAAAAGAGTTAAGTAAAGGTAATCGCCAAAGACTTCAGTTTATAGTATCAGTTTTGCATAATCCAGAACTAGTAATCCTAGACGAACCTTTTTCGGGATTAGATCCATTAGGTGTAGAAACATTTAAGAAGATATTAGTAGATTTAAAGCAAAAAGATAAGATTATAATATTCTCATCACATAGGATGGATCATGTAGAACAATTTTCAGATGATATAGTTATTTTAAATGAGGGAAAGGTAATACTTCAAGGAGATTTAAAAACTGTTAAATCGCAGTATGTATTACAACGTGGCGAAGACGATATAACTCTTAATGATATGTTTATAGAGCTACTTGGAGGTGAGACACATGTTTAATAAAAATGTAATGAGCGTTGCAAGGTTTGACTTTTTAAATACTTTGAAAAGCAAAGGCTTTATAGTATTAAATGTAGTGTTGTGTTTACTTGTTGTTGTTGCAATGAATTTATCTAGCATACTATCGCTGTTTAAGTCTTCAGGTATTATACGTTCAAATGATTATACGATAGAAGTATGGGAAGATGGAAACAGTATCTTTTTTGAAGCATTAAGTTCAAATATAGATAAAGATATCATAAAAGAGGTAAAAAAGAAAGAGGCTAAAATAGAGTATGACTATGACACATTGGATAAAAAAACTGTTGGTATAAACATAGTACTTCGTGAAGATGGAAATATTGAGAGTGTTGAAATTATCAGCAAAGACACGATTTCTACTGATGTTACACAATATGTTACATCAGTGTTAACGGGTGTTCGAAATAGTATAATAGAGGAAAAATATAATATTTCTGAAGAAGATGCATCAATGTATAAAGAAAATATAGAATTAAAGGAAGTGATATTATCTAATGCAAAGAACCAAGATGAAGTAACTACTATAATATCTACTTTTGCTGGATATATGATATTTATGTTAGTAATGACTATCACTACGACAGTAGCTTCAAGTGTGGCAAATGAAAAAACATCAAAGAGTGCAGAATATATTTTAAGCACAATTCCAGCCAAAGATTATTTAAATGGTAAAGTAATAGCAGCAAATTTAAAAGCGGTGCTTACAATAGTTTTTGTAATATTCTATGTTATATTGGGATTACTATTTAATAGTGTACTTAACTCGCAAGTAGCAAGTTCTACAATTACTGTAAGCGAGACTCAAAATATGCAAACAGCAGAAATACCATTTAACATAATAGCTTATCTTGTTATAATGCTTTTTATGATATTTATAACAAATACACTTATATCGTATATACAAGCAGCTTTTGCGTCAAAAATTAAGAGTATAAGCGAGTTGGATAATGCGATAATGTTACCAACAGTAATATTGGCGGTGGCATACTTTGTATCTACTATGTTACCTAACACAAATAATATGTTAACGTATATATTATCATGTGTACCTATACTTTCAATGTATATACTGCCAACTTCGTACATGCTAAACAAAATTAGTATAGTTGTTGTTTTAATATCTTTCACAGTCTTAATTACTACTTTAGTTATTGTGTACAAAGTAGTTACAAGTAAGTTTAAAAATAATTTGCTAGATTTAGGAAAAAAGAAATTAGAAAAAGAAGATGATGTTGATATTGTAAATGCGGAAATACGAAAAGTAGAGGAAAGAAAAATGATTAGGGCTAAGCTGAAAAAGTTTGTGACATGTGTTGCGTTTTCACTTATATTATCCATAACATTAGGAAATATCGTTGGAATTATTCCGTATTTTGTGCAAAATGAAAACTTAAAGTTGTTGTTAAATTCATTAGTGTTTATGATATACATAGGAGTACCTGCATGGGCTTTAAATAAACTTCTTAATACGACAACAAAAATGCGAAAAGAAACAGCTAAGTGTGGAAAGCAGAAAGTAGAAATGTATTTAATTGGTATAGTAGGACTTGCTATAGCTCAAATTATAAATACAATATTTGTATATGTATTTAATGTTGAACAGAGCGAGGCTATGGAAGCAATGCTTACGGTACCACAAGGTATAATAGGAATGTTGTTATACATATTATACTTGGCTGTAATTCCTGCTATATTTGAAGAATTGTTATTTAGAAAAGCAATTTTAAATGGAGCGAAAAAGTTTGGTAATGTTTTTGCAGTGATGTTTACAGCAATTGTATTTGGTTTATTTCACCAAAATTTACAACAATTTGTTGGAACTACTTTAATAGGGATAATACTTGCAATGGTAACAATAAAAACAGGAGACATTAAAACAGCTATAGCGCTACATTTTACAAATAATTTTTTTGCGACGCTTGCACAAATAGTATATATAGGAATGGAGACAGGAACTATACCTATTATTACTTTTATTTGTAAATTATTACTTGTTTTATTTGTAATTTTGGCTTTTATCGGAATAATACTTTTAATGAAGCACCTTATAACTAAAAAAGGTACGCTAAAAATTTCTGATAATAATTATGATGAGAAAATAAGCTTAAGCAGTATATTTACAAATTATTATACATTGATACTTCTTGCAACAATTATACTTACAACAATATTAAATTCAAAATTGGTGTAAGTTATAGCTTGTAACACTATCCTCCTTAAGACCATATAATATCTTAAGGAGGATTTATCTATATGAATTGCAAAGAAAATATGGTGAGTGCGTGTTGTACATATCCAGTAAAATACAACAAAACAGAAAACATGAATAGCAAAAAATATATGCCACTTCAAAGTTTAGGCCCACAGCTGTATACATATATATACAATATTGTTGTAGTTAATGTAAACAAACATATTGCAAGTGGTACTGTAATGCAAAAATGTATTGCGAAAGAGGAGTTTAATGTAATTGTAAACGAATGTATGTGCGAATTAACAAAACACGAAAAAAGCTATAAAGAATTATTGAATTCACGTGCAACAGGCTATGAAGAAGAAACAAGAGCTTTTTGTCAAAATTGTAATGGTCTTTTAAAGTCTGTTGTAGAGGTAGCACTTATTACGTCATTATTAAATGGTGGATGTGCTTTTTGTTATTAATCCCTGAAAATGTATAAATGTGAAACAAACTTTAGATTATATACTTCAGTTTGTTTCACATTTGTTAACATTAGTTAAAATTTATAGAATGTATCATCTTGTCTTAATCCCAAAGAGCATAAGCCAGGAGTGCCTTGTGAATAAGCTTGGACTATATCTACAACATTTGAAGCGTTATCGATTTTAGTTGCGATACAGTTAGCTTTAGTTAAAGCTTGGTATGAGTTTAGTTCATAAACACTTCCATCTTCCAATAAGAATAATATGGCAGGCATTCTTACATCCGAGCCAGTATGTTTAATATATATATTAGCAATTTTACTTGTATCTATACCTTTGATTTCTACTAATTCATTAATTTTAGCATCTGGATAAATGCTTGATAAATCAGAATTTGAATTTAGCTTTAGGTAAAATTTGCTGTTATTATATATTACATCTAAGCCATAATAGTGAGCAGTTCTTAAAGAATAGCTTCCATTATCATTTAATGATTTGAATAGATTTAAATTTAGAAATTGTGGTGTATCAATTGCAATTTTGTTTGTAGTACCATTTCCATATATTTCGTATGCATATCCTTTTTTAGATATTGCTAAAGCAATATTGCCATTTGAATCGTTTTTGACAGCCATTACAAGAGAGCATATGTTACTTACATTTTCTAGTTTTTGAGCTATGTTATTTGTTTTTGTTAATACTTCGAATGAATTAGAAAAATATACCTCTCCGTTTACCATAAGGAATAATATAGCAGGCATTCTTAAGTCCGAACCGTTATCAGCAATAATAACTTTAGAAACATTATCTGAATTAATCCCTTGAATTTCAAGTAGAGCATCTGTGATTGCAGATTCATAGAGTGTTGCTAAGTCAGTATTACTATCAAGTTTTAAATAAAACTTGTTGTTATTGATATTAGTGAATACTACCGGCTAAGCCGGTAGTTCTAAAAAAGCTTTAGCGA
>CAYZTN010000056.1:0-7376 GCA_964481385.1 uncultured Clostridium sp.
GATGCCTTATAGGCATCAATAAAAACCACCGGCTAAGCCGGTGGATATTTATTATGTGCGACAGGCATGTCGCTTAACTAATCGGTGAAAGTCCGTAGCGGAGGTATATATCGCTAACCGCATAGAGAAACACAAGCTAACCATCGTGAGGTGGAAGTGGAGGAAGTGTGTATCAAAATCATGGCTCGATGAACAAAAACTTAATACAAGGCTGTATAAGAGGGTAAGGCTACATTACAAGTCAAAGCCCAAAGGATATACGTAACCTTATGCAGTAAATTAAGCGGGTAAATGAGGAAAGTTAAGAGGCTTACCCTGTGAGGTCTTGTGAACATAGAATAGCTAGGAAACGACGAGGAGTACATAAAGTGAAATATGGTCGAAAAAGTTTTATCACAAGAAGTCAGCAGAAGTCATAGTAGTAATATAAATATTATGAAGGACAGAACAATTTGTAGTGTTTTCACTACCGAGAATTTAGTGATAGATAATAGTTAGAATGTGTTAATGAGGAGAGTATGAGCGTATCTTAAGATGGTTACTCAAAATTAAATGTTTTATCTATCTACGGAAAGGAAAAGAGAAAAAAAGAAGAGGTCTAGTATTTCTACTAGACCAATATGAAAAGGTTCATATTTAATATAAATTGAACCGCCGTATGCTGAACGGCACGTACTCGTGTGCAATGCTGTCAACTTAAAAAAATTCTGTTTTTATAATAACATAATTTTTCAAGCTGATAGCTTCATTTTATTTTTAACGTATACCACCCTTACCCCAAAAACACAGTAACACTTAGTTTACATATTATTTCTGTAAAGTTTAAATTATTTCTTCTTTGTTATTTTCACTTTTTTCAATTTTAAAGATATCATTCGGTGTACACTCAAGTACATCACAAAGCTTTTCTAGTGTTTCAAATTTCATACCTTTTGTATTGTTGTTCATCACGTCGCTTATAGCCTGGTAACTGCACCCCATTTCTTTAATTAACCAGTATTTAGTTCTTTTTTTCTCTTTTAAAAGTTCCTTTACATTTATATATAGCATTTCAATACACCTCATGAGTATTTTATACAAAACTAAAATACAATTTAACTACTCTTTACAATAGCTAATCTACACATCAATTATATATCATTAAAATAATATGTTTTGTCGAACTTTGTCGCACATCAAAAAATATTAATAAATATTAAAATTATACTCAAAATATATTTAGGTGATTAAATTGCAAATAGAGCATAAACAAATTGTTGATAGTGGAAATACTGTAATATATATAAATGTATATACTGATGACAAGTATGAATTTGGAAAAGAAAACTTTGAAAAATCCAAGGCAAATAAGAGTGTTAAAAATAGAATATTAGATTATGTGAAAGGAAATGTTAGCTTAATACAAGGAGCAATTATTGTAATTGCCATAAATGGCATGGTTGTTGGAGCTTTATCTTTAGATAGACAGGAGCAAATTGGAAAAGTTGATAGTGGTACTGAAATATCACAAGAAATTGAAAAAAACGTACAGGAAAGTAGCGAAGAAGATAATGAAAAAAATAATGACGAAATAAATACTAATATGTCCTCTGCGACCGATGTAGATAAAGTTGAAAATGATGTAATGGAAAATAAAAAAGAAATTCAAGTTGCAACTAATGAAGTTAAATTTGAAAAAAAAGATACTATAGCTGTAAGCAAAACAGAAAATGCAAACAAAACAAATACTGTATCTAATATCACAGTTATACCAAAAGTAGATACAAATACGACTCAAACTCAAACATCTATTATATCTAAAGAAGAAAGTTCAGTATCAAAATATTATATAAAATTAAATAGTGGTGGAAACGTTCAAAGTATAAAACTTGAAGAGTATATTGTGGGAGTTGTTGCAGCAGAAATGCCAGCATCTTTTAACACGGAAGCTTTAAAAGCACAAGCGATAGCCGCGAGAACGTATGCTGTGAAAAAAACTAGTCAAGGCAAGGTACTTGTAAATTCAACGGCTGATCAGGTGTATAAAACTACTGCACAAATGAAAAGTACATGGGGAAGTCAGTACAATTATTATTATAATAGGGTAAAAAATGCTGTAGATGAAACAAGAGGCTTGGTGCTTAAATTTAACGGAGAATATATAGATGCACAGTATTCGGCTATGACTAACGGTAAAACAGAGCTTCCAGAGTACGTTTGGAGCTTTTCAAGGCCATATTTGCAGTGTGTAAGTAGTAGTTGGGACGAGAAAGTAAAAAATTTTAAAGTTACAAAAAATTTTTCATATGATACCGTCAGTAAAGCGCTTGGACAAAACATTTCTAAAGATACTATAATAGATGTTTTAAAAAGAACAGTAAGTGATAGGGTAGAAACAATTAAGATAGGAGATAGAATTTATACAGGAGTGGAGGTAAGAAGTAGTTTGGGACTAAGATCAACAGATTTTGATATTGAACTTGGTGATACTGTAAATATAACTACAAAGGGATATGGACATGGCGTAGGTATGAGTCAATATGGTGCAAATGTTGCAGCAAATGAAGGATATACCTATTCACAAATTCTAGCACACTATTATGTTGGAACTGTTATAACGAATATCTGATAAAAAACTAGTCATTAGCTAGTTTTTTATCAGATTGCATAAGTGTCTATGTAATTTCTCTGTTATTTTATATAATTTGAACTTCTTGCATATTACGTGTGAAATAAAAACTAAAATGATAGAAGCCAATATATCATATATTACATGTTGTTTTATATACAAAGTAGAGATCGTTATTACCAGTGACCATATAGTTATTAAAATTCGTATATTAGGTTTTAACTCTTTAATGTTTATTGTGTAAAGTATGAATAGAAAACATAAAGCACAGTGCATACTAGGTAAACAACAAACAGGCGGTGCGTCCATGCTAAAAACTAAATGTGTGACATATGTTGTAAAGTCATCTATAATTACTTCAGGGCGGTTTACTGTAGTAGGAAATATAACAAATATTATAAAAGCAGTAATTATAGCAAAAATAGATGTTGCAGTATAACTATAAAAGTTTTGAGGCTTATTAATATATATAATGATAGGTACCAAAAATAACATTAAATACCAAGATATATATGGGTATATAAATGCGGTGATGAAAGGTATTTTGTTATCTAGTTCTGATTTAAGCATAGTCGGAGTACCGCCTAAAAATCTTGCTGTTTCATATATTAAGGTTTCTATTGCAATCAGACATAAAATCATGATAACTGTTACAATTATAGATTTAGATATTCGTATTTTCATTTTTTCCTATCCTTTCACCATATTTTACACAAGTTTCAAGACCTTTTTGTGTATTGTCTAAAATTTCATTATCTATTACTATACTGCTTGGCACAATTAAGCAAATTGTAGAGCCACCAAATTCAAAATAACCTTTTTCTTCCCCTTTTTTAAATGTATAATTTTCATGTAAGTTTTTAATTTTTCCAACAAGCAAAGCACCAACTTCTACTTGAACAATATCTCCGAAGTGTTTTGTATGTAGCACAGTATACTCCCTGCAATTTTCTTTATATATATTGTATCTTTTAAGTGCAACAGGCTGAACAGTATGTAGTACTCCTTTTATATATGTGTTTCTTTCTTGGTAACCGTCATCTATGTAGCAATATCTGTGATAATCGTCAATAGATAACCTAAATATTAAAAGAGTACCGCCTATATAAGACGAAGCAAGTTCAGAGTTTTGTAGTAAGTCGGAGATTGTGTACATACTTCCTTTTATTTTAAATGTAGAGCTTTCGTCTATTTTGTACGCTGTAAGCTTTGAATCACAAGGGGATATAAACTCAAGTGATGTGCTAGCTATATTTCTTTTTTCAGGCAGTATTTTTCTTGTAAAGAATTCGTTATATGACGCATATTTAACGTTTTCAAATTCGCTCATGTTTATGTTATTCTTTAAGATAAATTTTTTAATCATTGGAATAGATAATTTAGAATTCATAAAAGCTCCCACTATTTTAGATATAGCCGGAAGTGTAAGTATTTTTAAAATACATCTTCCAAACATTGTATCATATATAAAATGTAGAGAGCCTCTAGGATTTTCGTCTATTTTTACAGTATTTCTCATGTTAACAGTAATATAACCAGTTCTATTATTCCAATAATTAAAACTGCTATCATGCCTTTTAATTTAAGCTTTTTAATCTTAAACTTAGAGATAAATGCGATAGCTGTAACAAGTAACACGGTTGCATAAAGCAAATAAAATTTATCTTTTAAGAATAACACAAATATATATGTTAAAGGAATTATTAAAGCAGAGCTTGTAACAGGCAGTCCTAAATATTCCTTTCTAACTTCTGTTGTAGTTTCTTGGCGCTCTTCTTCTGTAACATTAAAGTATGCTAAGCGGATTAGAGCAGCTAAAACATAAATAACTAAAATTATGTAAAAGTACCAAGTATTAAGACCAACGGCGTGTCCAATCATTGCAGGTAGTACACCAAAACATACAAGGTCGGACAAAGAGTCGAGCTCAATTCCAAACTGTTTTTCTTGTTTTGTTCTGTCTTTTTTAGTACGAGCAACAAGCCCATCAAACATATCGAAAAATCCTGCAAGTAGTAAACAAAATATTGCTAAAGTAATTTTCCCATGAGTTGCAGATATTATTCCCATCATACCAGACGTAAGCCCTAAGTATGTAAGTATGACAGTATAGTTATAAAATCCAATCATTATTAAATTTCCTCCTTTTGTACATTTTTCTTTTCAAATATTGTCACTCTCATGTGGTTTATAAGAACAACGGTGCCAGATAATATTAAGCAAAAATAATAACTAAAAAGTCTTGTTAAAAGTACAGAAGCTGTAAGCATATTTTCACCATAAACTGGTAGATATATTCTTAACATCATAACCTCTGTAATTCCCATTCCACCAGGGAAAGGAAGTGAGTCTATTGCTATTGAAATTATTACTTGAATTGCTAAAAAGTCTAAGTATGAAAAGCCTGTAAGCCCAAATGCTAAATATACGACGTATCCTATAGAAAACATACATAATCTTTGAAGCAAGGTTAACCCTAAAACTTTAAATGTAAGTGCAGGATGCTTTTTTAAATACGTTGCACCTTTTTTAAAGTCTGCCATATAGTCATCCATTTTCTTTATTGTTTCTTCAGTATTCTTTTTCAAATGTAGTTTACCAAGTAGGTTTACAAGCCAAATAACAAACTTTTTAACTTTTCTTTTAGATTTCATTATTAAAAAGCAACCAACAATTATTACTAAATTAACAATAAAACCAAAAGCTAAAAATATGTTAAACAGCACACCATTATGAAAAGCAATTCCAGGTTTTAGTATCATACACAAAACTCCTAAAACTAGCAAAACAATTTTAAATGTATAAGTGTTTAGTATAAGAGCTATTGTAGACTTAGTAACTGGAATACCGTCTTTTGCCATGTAATATGACTGAAAAGGTTGACCGCCAGTAGATGATGGTGTTATTGCTGAAAAGTAATACTCAATACACGAATATGCAAAACACTTAGCAAGAGATGTTTTTTGTTTAAGCGATTTGAAAGTTACTAGTAAGTAAAGACCTTCAAACAATAGATATAGCACAATTAAAAGCGCACATATAAGCAAAAAGTTTGCATTTACCGATGTAGCAACCGATATAACTGAAGATATATCATTGTCTTTAAATAATATGTATATAGTTAGTGCAAGCATTAGTACGAAAAGCGCAATGCTTAACACGAGTTTTTTATTTTTTTCCATTTTTTCCCCCGAAACTTAAAATGTTTCTAACGACAATTTTACACTTAAATACTTTGTGTGTCAAGTTAAATCAAAAATTGTCAAAATATGTTATGTGTGCGTTGGTGTCAATAGTGTCATTTGGGACGCTCTCAAATGACACTATTGATACAGTTTATTTTGGTTATTGCAATTTAGAACTGTCCCGATTGACAGTGTCATTTGAGAGCGTCCCAAATGACACTATTGACACCAATGAACAAATCTGAATAAATAAAACTAGTTGCTAATTTCTAACGTTTGTGGTATTATTATGCGGTATAAGATAGGTGAAAATAATGAGCACAAAACAAAATGTAAAATTACAACATGAATTAGATAATTGGAATAGCAAAATGCAGGGAAAAAAGTTACCAAGATGGAAAGAGTTGCCTGAGTTCGAAGTGTATATGGATCAAGTTATAATGCTTATGGAGAAATATTTAGGTGAATATTTTGAATATACAGATGACGCTGTTTTAACGCCTTCGATGATAAACAATTATGTAAAGCAAAAAATAATGCCAGCTCCAGAAAAGAAAAAATATTCAAAAGTTCATTTGTCATATTTAATAATAATTTGTATGCTAAAGCCTGTTATGTCTATTCAGGATATACATGATATAATAGAATACAAACTAGCGGAAGGAGATATATCCGTTGTGTTAGATTGGTTTGTAGAAATTTATGAGAGCCAGTTTGTTTTATTTTTAAATAGTGTAACAGAAACTTTAAAGTCTAGTGGAATGAAGAATATAAACGATACAGTGATTGCTTCAAATGTGGCTTTTAGAATGGGAATAGACGCGTCTGTAACTCGTAACATATCTTTAACCTTAATAAATAAGGCAAAAAAGAATACTGCTAGCTTAAGTTTGTGTAAAACTAGTAAGTCAAAAGATAAAGAGAAAAATAATGATAGTAAGGAATAATTAACAGTTAATTATTCCTTGGGTATAAGATAAAAAAATGCAACACCTGCGATTATTACAATACTTGCAACAATAATTCCAATGGTAAGTGTGTCAAACATTTTATCCATTGGCTCATCAGTATTAGAAATAATTTCGCTATATGGATTAACAATTAAAGTACTATTGGTTAAATTAGTTGCATATGTATTAGTAAAGCAAAAATTTATTATTGTAAAAATAAATAAAAGAGTTATAATTTTTTTCAATTAAATCACCTCTTTTTATATATTGTGTAAAAAATAAATTTTAATACCGACGACGAAATATATTTTAATATGAAGCATATAATTAAAAAGGGGAATGTTTTGGAAAAGAATATTCTTGACGCTTCGGCAAATGATTTGATGGCTCTTGCAGTATCATTCTGCGCCTATATGGGAAATTTGTATGATGCAAATGATTTAGCAATACTTTCAGGATTTTTTAATGTAGTAGGAGACGGACTGTCTTTGTATTCAGCAGTTGTAGCAAAACAAAATGGTGAAACTATAAATAATGTAAACAATAAGGAAAATGAATATAAAAATACAAAAAGGAATACAGGATAAAATCACAAAACTAGGTTTTGAAGGACATTAGGTAACATAATTTCAA
>CAYZTN010000057.1:0-6950 GCA_964481385.1 uncultured Clostridium sp.
CAGGCCAACATTAAATTGTCCTTGAAAGCTTCTATTTAGAAGGCTTTTCGCCCCCTCCATTTACATATTTTCCCATCTTTTTTCATACGTTTTCTCCTTGTTTTATTCCATTATATATCAATGTTTCATAAATTGCAATGCACAAACAACATTAAATTTCTTCTATTTCAGTTCCTTCTGTTCTGTTATATTCTCTTTTCCTTTCGATTTCTCCTTTTATTTGTCCAAAAACACCTTTCGCTTCTTTAGAAAGCATTGAATCATATTTTTCAACTTTAGAAGCTAATTCTCCATATTCATTTTCGTTATCATAAACATATCCTTTATTATCTCTTGCTTGTTGATTAATAAATAAAGATACACTACCTAACTTTTTTAAAGTTTCCATATACTCTGCTCTTTCCGCTTCGTCTTCTGGATATACGAATTCACCTGTGCAACAGTCCATATTAAGTTCCATAAAATAGCTATATAGCTCAGTATTAGCATTTACCGGAAAATCTGTATCTTTTCTTCTTTCATCTTTCGGATCGCCAAATCTATTTTTTAACATTCTATGCCACTCTCTATATACTTCGCAAAGTTCAGGATCTTGCTCGGGATCTGGAAATTTATTAGGTCTTGAGCCTATTTTATTTTCTCTTGCTAATACGCCTAAATTAGTTACACAATCTATCATTTCGTACATATTAGGGTCTTTCACTTCAGGATTACTTTCAATCCAATTGTTTATTCCTACCATTCTGTTTTTTAACGTTGCTAATTTTTCGTTATTCATTATTTACTAACCTCCTATTTTTTTCATATTTTTCATATAAACAAATACTTGTAGCCACAGCTACATTTAGTGACTCTTGATTATCACTTATTGGTATCTTAACATATTCCGTACACAATTGACTTACACTATCACTTACACCATTTGCTTCATTTCCCATTACAAAAACTATATTTTTTGAATAGTCTAGCTCGCTTAAATATTTTTTTGCACTAAGTTCAGTAGAAACAATTATATAATTATTGTCTTTTAATAATTTTGTAACATTTTCATACTGCACCATGTCCAGATATATCACTTTTACCTTTTCTACCGCCCCCATTGTACTACGCACGACTTTAGGGTTATATATATCTGTCGTGCCTTTTATGCAAATTATACAGTCAATTTCAAATGTTACAGCAGAACGCACTATCGTACCTAAGTTGCCACTGTCTTGCACTTTATCTAGTACTAAAAACCTTTTGCCCGCATTTATCATATTTGATATCTGTTCATACTTTTCTTTTTCTGAAATTGCTGAGATATTTTTTACGCACAATATTCCTTGAGGCGTCTCTGTATCCGAAATATATTTAAAAACGTCTGTTGATACTTCTATTACACACAAATTACTTTTTTCTATTCTTTCTAAAAGCTGCTTTCCACCTGCGACTTGGTTTAACATATCTGCCGAATACACAATAGACTCAGAATGGTTAACACCACCTGAGTCCATCAATTCTCCAACTAACTTTACACCTTCTATTACATATTTAAGGTGTTTTTCTCTATACTTTTTGTCTTTCAGACTCGCAAGCATCTTAACAGTTTCGTTAGATTTACTACTTATCATACATTAACCTATTCTGTTGCTACTGAAGTAGTTATAAGTCCTAACTCTCTTCCAATAGTTGTAGCAATTGAGCTTATTTTGTCATCATAATATTTGCAATTAGCAGCATCTTGTTTTGCGTAAAGGAAACTATTTACATAGTAATTTACTTGTGTACTATCTGTAAGTCTTCCGTTTTCTTCAATAGAGTTTAGCTTAATTATGAAATATCCAAAATTTGCAGACTCAACAACCTTAGTTGTATAGGCTCCTACTTTAAGTGCTTGTGTAGCTTCAACAAAAGAATCATCTACGCCAAGTGGATCACTTAATTTAAATTCTATAGAAGTATCATCTGTATATTCTTCAGCAACTTTTGCAAAATCTTCACCTTTATTAACTTTAGCTAGAGCTTCTTCTGCTTTTTGTTTTACAGTAGCTCTATCTTCATCGGAAGCATCTTTGTCAACTTTAAATACCATATATTGTGTGTTATATATATTAAAATCAGCATCTTCGCCTTCCTCTTGTATAAGGTACGCTTTCATATCTTCAGCAGTTGCTTCGCCTTGCTTCTTTTCTAAATATGCGCTAATCAAGCTATCGTTATAATAAAACTCTTTAACATCGTTAATGTTAATTCCCATTGAAGCATATTCGCTTATAACTGTTTCGTTAAACAGCTCATCAGTTTCTGCTTTCATTTCATCAGTAAGGGTAATTCCTTCCTTTTCAGCCTCAGCACGGACAATCTTATCCAAAATTATTTTCTCTGCAATATATTTTGCAACAACATCTGAATTATACCCATAATACACTAACATTGGAGCACAAATCCTGTAATACACTTCGTATTCTCCACGCGTAACTTTTCCACCATCATAAGTTGCAACGACTTCTTTATCTCTGAATATAAAATAATAACATAATATTGCTGCAACTGCTAAAATTATTACTGCTGCAACTATAATGATTATTAAATTGTCATTACCTTTGCCTTTTATTGGTGACTTAACTGGTACATCAGCCTTTTCTGGTTTAACCTTATCATACATACTTTGTTCACTCATTTAATTTTCTTCCTTTCTCCTCATATATTCCTAACGTTTTTTCAAAGTTTGTTAGGGCAACTTCTATATAAGACAATATATCACGTTTAGAATTATTTGTCAATCTGTATTTTACGGTATTTTTCACATATTTTGAAACAAATAACAAAAACTCCCCTTGAACCTTCACTTCACTTATTCCTAAAGACCTACATTTATTCCTAATTTTAATTATATCTAGTAAGTTTTCCGTATCACGTGGCATTTGTCCAAATCTGTCTATCATCTCATCTATTACATCTTGAAGGCTATCGTCATTTTCTGCATTAGACAGCTTTTGATACATTTCCATTTTTATTACGCTATCTTTAATATATTCATTTGGAATATTAGCAGAAACTTCAACGTTAATTTTTACATCGTCAAACTTCGGTATAGCAATCTCTTCCGCTTCTTTTCCTTCTAGTGCTTGTTTTTCAGCCTCAACAGCTTTTTCAAGTAGCGATACATACATATCGTATCCCACAGATAACATATGTCCACTTTGCTCGCTACCAAGAAGGTTTCCAGCTCCTCTTATTTCTAAGTCTCTTAATGCAATTTTAAATCCACTTCCAAACTCAGTAAAGTCTTTTATTGCTTTAAGCCTTTTATCTGCTTCATCAGACAATGCTTTATTTCTTGCATATGTCACATAAGCATAGCTTAACCTATTTGAGCGTCCTACTCTTCCTCTTATTTGATAAAGCTGTGCTAGCCCTAGTCTATCTGCGTTTTCTACAATTATTGTATTGGCATTTGGTATATCTATTCCAGATTCTAGAATAGTTGTACATACTAAAATGTCCGTTTCGTGATTCATAAATCTTATCATAACATCTTCTATTGCCTGTGGTGTCATTTGCCCATGTGCTACGTCTACTCTAGCATTTGGAGCAAGTGCTCTTACTTTACTTGCAACAGCATCAATGTTATCTACTCTGTTAGACAAGTAAAACACTTGTCCGTCACGGTCAAGTTCTTTTTCTATTCCCTCACGTATAACGCTATCTGAATACTCTAGCACATATGTGTGTACTGGAAGTCTCTCTTTTGGTGGCTCTAGTATTACAGATATATCTCTTATTCCTATCATGGACATATGTAACGTTCTAGGTATAGGAGTAGCTGTCATAGACAATACATCTACTTCACTTCTATATTTTTTTATTTCCTCTTTATGCTTTACTCCAAACCTATGCTCTTCGTCTATTATTAAAAAGCCTAAGTCTTTAAATTTGACATCTTTTGAAAGCAACCTATGCGTTCCTACAACAATATCTACTGTTCCATCTGCCAAACCTTTTAAAATTTTCTCTTGCTCTTTAGGGGTCTTAAACCTACTAAGCATTTCTACGTTTATTCCATAAGGATCCATTCTAGACTTAAATACATTAAATTGTTGAAGAGATAACACTGTAGTTGGTACAAGATACGCAACTTGTTTTGAGTCCATTACAGCTTTAAAAGCACCTCTTATTGCTACTTCTGTTTTTCCGTATCCTACATCTCCACAAAGCAGCCTATCCATTGGTTTTGAACTTTCCATATCTTGTTTTAGTTCGTTTGTGCAGCGTACTTGGTCTTCGGTTAACTCAAACTCTACATCTTGCTCAAATTCTTGTTGCCAAGGTGTGTCTGGTGAAAAAGCAAAACCTTTTGCCATTTTTCTTTTTGCATAAAGCTTAACTAATTCTTTAGCTATATTTTGAACGTGCTTTCCAACCTTTTCTTTTGTCTCTTTCCACGTTTTTGTTCCAAGCTTATTTACTTTAGGAAGAAATCCATCTTCACACGCATATTTTTTAATGCTATCTAAGCTTGTTACTGGTATATATAGCACGCCTCCATCTTGATATTCTAGTTTTATATAATCTTTTACTGTGTCGTTTATATCTACTTGCTCTATTCCTAAGTATTTACCTATACCGTGGTCTACATGTACTACGTAGTCTCCTACTTTCAAGTCGTCATATGAGTTTATGGCGGCGCCTAAAAAGTCTTTAGAGCTTTTTTGAGATTTAGACGAAGTACCGCTTACTGGCTCTGTAATTACTACAAAGTTAAAGTCGTCATATGAAAAACCTGATGTTATAAAACCTGTTGTAATATATATTCTACCCGCCTCAAGGTCATCTATCATAGATATGTCTTGTACATATTTTACATTTACTTCTGCGTCTAAAAGAATATTTTTTATGCTTTCTACTCTCGCTAAAGTAGAAAAAACTAAAACTACTGCTTTTTTTTCTGAGATGTATCTTTTAATGTCACTTTTAAATATATCCACTGCGCTACGAAAAAAGTTTACCTCCCTACAACTAAAGCTGTACTCTTTTCTTTTTGCATGCAAAACTCTACCTTGATTTATTCTTTCTAAATAAATCAAAGGCAGGCTAGTATATCTTTGCTCTATTTCATTAAATGAATAGTACTTAAATGTCTTTTGTGGATATATTTCACCTTTTTCGGTCATTAAACGCAGTGTTTCTTCATTTTCGAAAATAACTGCTTCGCTTCTTGCACTAAGCCTTGTTATCTCATTAAAATATATGTTATACCTATCTTCTAAAAAGTCTATTAAAGTTACTGCATTTGGAACGAAGAAATCAAAATACTTGTTTATTACAGACACAACTTCTCCTTGCTTAATTTTCTCTATGTCATCTGTCATTTTCTCTACAAGTAAATCATTTAAGTTTCCAGTAGCTATTACTTTTTCAATCTCCTCAATACCCGTCAAAATCTGCTTCTCAGATAAAACAAACTCTGTTGAAAAAGTTAACTCGAACTTATCCAAAATATTTTTACTTCTTTGAGTATCTATATCAAAAGACCTAATACTATCTATTTCTTCGCCAAAAAACTCTAGCCTTACTGGTTCTTTCATATCTGGGCTAAATATATCTATTAGTCCGCCTCTTACAGAAAACTGCCCTGGCCCTTCTACAAGTTCTACTCTGCTATACCCCATCTTACTACAGGAAGCAGCAATACACTCAAGAGACGCAGTTTCGCCTTGTTTTAGCGTTAAGCTCAGACCCATATAGTTTTCTTTTGGCAACATTTTTTGCATTATTGCTTCTATTGTTGTTACAATTATACATTCTTCGTTATTTAAGAGCTTGTTTATAACATGAACACGTGCATTTTCTATTTCTCTACTTTGAGTATCATATGTATAGTATGTTACCTCTCTTGCTGGGAAATATACTATATCTGTAGTAGAGTAATACTTAAAGTCTTGTATCATTTTTTTTGCACTAGACGCATTTGGACATACTACAAGTGGTAAAATCCCTGAATAGTTATATAAACTATATATTAAATGTGGCAGTGCTGCATCAGTTACACCAGTTATACTTAAGTTTTTTGTTTTGTTTTTTATATCATCAAGTAAGCTATTATACTTGGTATATTTTATCATTTCTTTAATTAGTGGGTTTGACATTTTTCCTCCTGCATATCATTTGTATAGAATCTTTGTCCTTCTTATGCTATACTTTATCTCTTTATCTACAAATTCCATAAAACCGTCCATAATATAGTTTGGATTAAATATATATGGTGTATCGTTTGATATTGTAATGCGAAGACCATCATTTATGTTTATACTATATTCTAATATTACTGGCTTTATGTCTATTCTTTCGTTTCTCGTACTAGATTTTACAAGTACCAAAATACTCTCTTCTTCTAAATATTTCGTAAGTTCTTCTCTAAACCATGCTCTTAGATCAGCATATTGTCTCTTGTTCATTTGTTCCACATTTTCGTATTCCGGAACAATTTCAAATTCTGAAGCATAACACGCTTCTTTTATATTTAATACTTTCTCATCAATATATTCAGCAGAAAGAACAACAATACCTTTAGGCAAAAAGTTATTTATACATTTAACTAAATATGTAATATCAATATATTCTTTTATCTCTATATCACAAATCTCTTCAATGCTTCCTATTCCTTGTGGCAAAGAGTTTGCAACAGTTACGCTAGGTATTTGATCTTTATCATATATAACACAGGCGCCTGTTCTAGTTACTGCTTTATCTATAACATATATCATATCATTTGGTAGTATATATGATGCTTCTTTAGTCTTTGTATAAGTCAAACGCATTCTAAGCATGGTTAATTCCCTCCGAAATTTTCAGGGTAATTATACCATGGAAAAAACAATATGTAAAGTTTTTTCCATTATGGTTGTAAGCATTTTATGAAAGAAATGTGATAATGTCTTATATAAAGAAATGACAAAATGTCCCGA
>CAYZTN010000058.1:0-6711 GCA_964481385.1 uncultured Clostridium sp.
AATGCTACAGAACGTGTCAGGACAAAAGACCGCTACATTTCTGTATCATGGGCATACAAAAGACTGCATTTGTTTACTTGTAAAAACTGCGGTTACAAATCTAATGATGACCGTATTGGAGCAATGAATCTGTATCGCATGGGAATAAATTATCTTAGTGATAATCAAGTACCTAATACAGTTGTAGCAGAGTAAACTCTGTTACAAAGGGTGCTGTCAACCACCCTATGATGTAACGCCACTTTAAGTAATAATACTTATTGGGGTTAAAAGGTCGGAGGCATAAGCCGTTACTACGACTGGGCAGTTACAAGCCCATTACCTTTAGGTGATGGGTAGTTGACATTTGGCGATAACTACTTCAATAATGTCAAATCAAGAGTGCTTGCCGAAAAATGCCAAAAAATGTTGAGAAATATATGGATACTCGTTATAACTCATATATCTCTCAACTATTTTTACAATATAACCTGCGATACACCTTTTCCCATAAATACAATTTCATACAAATTATTTAATAAATTGCATTCGCCTTCATTCAAGTAATGGTGCAATGCACGTATAATGTTATATCCCTCTACCGTTTTTGCTCCAATTATATCAAAAGCTTGTGCTACCGTTTTTCCTTCCCCCAATAATTTTCCAAATGTATAATTTCTACTTTTATTGCTTGTACATGTAAGTATAAGGTCACCTATTCCAGCATATGAATAAGCGGTTTTTGGTTTTTTTCCAAATTTATTTAATATATATGCTAGTTCTTTTTCACCAGTCGCAAGATATGCTGCTTTTGTAGAATCTGCTGCATTTAATCCCTGAAGCATTCCAGCACCAATGGCTATTGCATTTTTTATAGCACCGCAGAGCTCAATCCCAACTACATCTGTAGTTTCATGTAACTTAATGCAACTGTCAGCAAACAAAGTATTAACGCTAGCTCTTACTCTACGCTTTGTTGATGCCAACATTAAATGAACAGGATGACCGTTTGCTATTTCTATTGCAAATGACGGACCAGATAAAGCACAAATTTTCTCTTTATCAATATATTCTTCAATTATTTGACTAGTTGTTTTAAAAGTTTCGTCCTCTACTCCTTTTACAGTAGAAACTATTATTTGACTATTATACCATAGTTTCGTACTTTCAAAGATATTTCTTACTGCAACAAATGGTACAGCTAGTATAATTATGTCTGTAGATTTTAGTTTACTAATATCTGTCGTAACTTCTACACCACTAGCTAATTTTATTCCTTGTAAGAACTTTTTATTTTCTCTTGTATTACACAATTCACATTTCTCGTCTTCAAATTTAGTCCACATTAAAATATTATTTTTAGGGCTTAGGGTATTTGCAAGTGCAATACCCAGTGCTCCTGTTCCAATAATTCCTATTGTCACAACTTTTCTCCTTATTGTATATCTATTTTTATTCCTAATTCGTTTAATTGCTTATCGTCTACTACGTTTGGCGCTTCTGTCATAGGGCACGCAGCGCTTTTATCCTTAGGAAACGCTATTGTATCTCTTATTGAGTCTAATCCTAATATTAGCATTATTAGTCTATCAAAGCCATATGCAAGTCCTCCATGTGGTGGTACACCATATTTAAAAGCATCTAACAAGAAGCCAAATCTTTCTTGTGCTTGTTCGTCGGTAAAGCCTAACAAGTTAAACACTCTATTTTGAATTTCTCTTGAATGAATTCTGATACTTCCTCCACCAAGTTCTGTACCGTTTAATACTATATCATAAGCTTTAGCTCTTACGTCTAATGGTCTTTCTTCCATAAATGCTAAGTCTTCATCTTTTGGTGCAGTAAATGGATGGTGAACGGCTTTACATCTATTGTTTTCTTCGTCCCACTCGAACATTGGGAAATCTACTACCCATAAGAATTTATACACACCTTCTGGTATCATGTTCATTCTACGAGCCATTTCGCATCTAAGTGCTCCTAATGCCGCAAACACAATATCGTTTTTATCTGCAACAAATAGCACTAAATCGCCTTCTTTTGCATTTGCTCTTTCAATTACTTTTGCAATTTGTTCTTCTGTCATAAATCTTAATATATTAGATTTATATTCTCCGTTTTCAATAGCAAATGAAGCTAAACCTTTAGCTTTATATATCTTAACAAAGTCTATTAACTCGTCTACTTGTTTTCTAGTATAGCCTGCTGCTCCTGGTACTGTGATTGTTCTTACGCTTCCACCATTTTTTATAGCATCAGCAAATACTTTAAATTCACAACCCTCAAATATATCTGACATATCTGTAAGTTCCATGCCAAATCTTATATCTGGTTTATCACTACCAAAACGCTCCATTGCTTCGCTATATGGCATTCTTTGGAATGGTACTTCAATATCTATTCCACGAATTTCTTTAAATACTTTCTGTAAATATCTTTCATTTATGTCTATAATCTGGTCTTCATCTATGAAAGATAATTCCATATCTATTTGTGTAAATTCTGGTTGTCTATCTGCACGTAAGTCTTCATCTCTAAAACATCTTGCAATTTGAATATATCTGTCATAACCAGATAACATTAAAAGTTGTTTAAATAATTGTGGAGATTGTGGCAATGCATAAAACATTCCTTTATTTACTCTACTTGGTACAAGATAATCACGTGCTCCCTCTGGAGTTGACTTTGTAAGCATTGGTGTTTCTACCTCAATAAAACCTTCATCATGGAAGAAGTTACGTGTAATATGTGCAATCTCACTTTTTAGTTTTAGATTTCTTTGCATGTGCGCACTTCTTAAATCTAAGTATCTATATTTCATTCTTGTTTGGTCAGATACCATGTTTGCTTCTTCTATTTGGAATGGTAATACATCGCTTTCAGATAATACTCTTATACTATCTGCAACGATTTCAATTTCTCCTGTTGGTATTTTTGCATTTACTTTATCTGTATCTCTCAATACTACTGTACCTTCCACAGATAATACATATTCGTTATGTATTTTGCTTGCTTTTTCAAAGTCTTGTGGTACGTTCTTTTCGTCTATTACTATTTGTACAATTCCACTTCTATCTCTTAAATCTACAAATATAATTTTACCCATATCACGACGAGCTGCAACCCAACCCATTGCAGTAACGTGCTTACCTACATTTTCTTTTGTAAACTCAGCGCATCTTGCTGTTCTTTTTTGTCCTGTAATTAATTCTGACATAATTTTTTCCTCCTTAAAAATTAAACTTCATATTAAAAAACTTTCGTCCTCTAATATGTTAAAAACACATACTAGGGGCGAAAGTTATATATTTTCGCGGTGCCACCCTATATTTTACTCATTTAACATTTACGCAGTATCACGGAACTATTTTTCATAGTTCTGCTCTAAAGGTGTCTTTCAAATACTCTTTGTTTAAAGCACTTACAGCCAAGGTGCTTCTCTCTTAAAACCAGTGTATACTCTACTTTTCCTTCGTCACAGCATTTATGTATACAGTATACTATTCTACTTGACATTTGTCAAGCTGTCTTTTTTAAGTTATTCAGCTGTTGTTATATATATATTTACTCCTATTAATTAAATACAATTAACTCAATAAGAAGAATTAAAATTGAAATTATTGATAAAACAATAGTAGCAATAGCTTTTCCTCTTTTTCGAGTCTTCAAACCTTGTAACGCAAAATAGAAATCTATAACATATGCAAACAATCCCATGGCAATTCCTGCAAAAGAAGCAACTAAGCCTAAAATTGAAAACCAAAAACCAATTTCACACATTGTCTCTTGTTTCTTTTGAGTTTCATTTTTAAAAGTCTGTGAAAAGCTGTTTTGTGGTTGTTGCTCATAATTTTGATTTATAGGTTGTCCAGTTTGTGGATCAAAGTTTACTTGTCCGTAATTAATGTTATTATTCACTCCATTTAATTTTTCTATTTCACTAAATAATGTACTTAGTGAATTACGATAATTCATTGCTAAAATGTTAAAGTTATTTTGCTCTAGTGGAAACTGTCCAAAAGTTCCATCTAGCCACGCATAGATAGTTATTGTTTGATTGGCAATAAAGTAGGTCAACCCTCTATATCCCGCCATTTGATTTCCAGCACGAAAATATTGTTCTCCCTTTTTTTCATAAAGTACAAAGCCATTAGCAGATAAATAACTTTGCATTAATTGATTTACCGTATTACCATCACACTCAAATTGTAGTGTATAGTTACTTTTTTCCTTTTTCACTAATTCTAACCTCCCCCCAAAATACAAGCATCACTAGTAATATTTCAAAAACTCAATGCCACTTTTACTATACGGTAGTCTATCACATAATTCTTTCTTTGTCACTATTTTTGACAAATTTTACTAAAAATTTTGGTAGACATTATACATACCTACCAAATTACAAAATACAAATTAGTTATTTCAATTTTTTGTATTCATTTTTCTATTTTCTTTTCTTACATACAACTACACCAGCTAATGTAATCATTGTTGTAATTGATGATAATGAAACTGCATTTAATACTTCTGTTTCACTTCCTGTTTTTGGTGTATCGTCTAATTCACCTTTATTTGGTTTATTATTATTTTCTGGTTTTGTTGGATTAACACTTGCTTTTTCTGTTATTAAAGATACCATAAATGGTGATAGGCTATCTACTGTTATTGTTATCTTTCCATCTTTTACTGTTCCTTCAAAGTACTCATATTCTTTTCCGTTTTTTAAGTGTCCTATTACATACTTTTTACCATTATGTTCTGCTCCAACATTAAATGTTAATTCTAAGCTTCCTTCAAAACTTCCTGAACTTGTATGTATATCGTATGCTATTAACTCTGAAGAATCATATTTACTTTTGTCTATAGCTTTCTCAAGTCCATCTAACAAACTCTTATACAACTCATTTATCTTTTCGATTTCTGTTGTTTCTATTGTAAATGTACCTTTTCCACTAATTGTAACTGATATATCATTTTTCAACTCTTCCTCTTCTACAGTTACTCCTTTTTCAGATATGAAAGATATCATGAATGGTGATAAGCTATCTACTGTTATTGTTATCTTTCCGTCTTTTACTGTTCCTTCAAAGTACTCATACTCTAGTCCATGTTTTAAATGTCCTATTACATATTTTTTACCGTTATATTCTTCTCCAACATTAAATGTTAATTCTATGTCTCCTCCAAATCTATGGCCATTACCATAGCCTCCACCGTACTACAGCTACATGAAGATCAAAAGCAATTACGTTTGAAGAAGCATATTTGTCTGTATCTATAGCTTTCTCAAGTTCATCTAGTAATCTTTTATACAACGCATCTGTTGTAGGAATTTCTGTTGCACCTATGTTCCCATATACATAATTCATACCGTTTGGCAGAAGCTACAATGGAAACCCCAGTAAACATGCAGGATACTGTTCCAACATCACCAGAAACTTCTGGTTCCTCACCTTCATCTGATAGTTGATATCCCTCCAGCTTAAATTTTCCACCATTTTTAGCATAAACTACAGGCGTAACACCTTCTTTCAAATTGTCTAAAGTATTTGTATATACATAAGCAACATGAATATCGGTCCCCAAACCAGGCAAGCTAAATTCCACTGGTTGGATTCCTGCATATTTCAAAGTTCCAAAGTTCTCAATTTCTATACTTTCTCCTTGAAATTGTTCCGTGTACAACTTAGCATATGTTTCTTTTTTATCAACTGTAGAAGGTATCTTAAAATATTCTAAGCCATCTTTATTTACGTATTCAATACAAGTACCAAAATACTTTTCCGATGTAAGGTATATTCCTTCGAAATAAGCCCAAATATTACAAGAACTACCATCTTTATATTGAACTGTAATCCATCTATTAGTACCACCATATTCCCCCTCTATATCAAATCTCACTACGCCATCAACATTTGAGCCGTAACCCACAAGCGTTTAATTCACCAGAAAATACTATGTATTTTTCCCCATCTATTTCCTCTATTTTAACATCTGTTGCTTCTTCATATTTCTTCCATTCAACATTCCCATTTTCATAATGCACTTGCCTTGATTTATAATATTTGTCTATATTATCAAGTGATATATCTGAAGATACTCTAAGTTTAATTTCTGCAGTATATTTTTTATCACTCTTAGCAAACTCTTCTAGCTTAGCTTGATCAATACCTGATACCCTTATCGACCCCCCTGCATATGTTTTTGTTCCGGTAATCACTATACTCTACTTCTGTTTTTGTTCCGGCTATTCCTAAATCTTTATCTAATGTAACTATAACATTTTTATTTTCATCACTAAATTCTGTTGCAGCATTTACTGTGCTTATTCCTGTTATACAGATTGCTACTAGTAATGCCATCATTATTTTGAGTTTTGTTTTCATTATATTTAATACCTCTCTTTCTTTTTCGTTATATAATGTTTAAACTAAAACTGGTCTTTTTGACCTATTATACAATGCTTTTTACACCCCCTTTTTTGCATTGCATATATGAGAAAAACGCATAAAAAACACCTGTACCTTACACGCAAAACATGCGTGCAAAATACAGGCCAACTATCAATTGTCCTTAGAAACTGCTATTTAGAAGGCTTTTTTGCCCCCCCCCATTTACATATTTTTTCAAACGTTTCATGCTTCTTTTCTCCTTTTAAATTTCATAGTCAATATGAAATTGATCCCGTTAACTTAACTGTGTCATTCATATTGATATAAAGTAATTTCTGGA
>CAYZTN010000059.1:0-6136 GCA_964481385.1 uncultured Clostridium sp.
TTAAAAATTATCATCTAAAAGAAAGTCTATTAAATTAATATGTTTTATTCCTTCATATTCATATGTTAGTTTATCTAATGTAATAACATATTTAGGATAATTATCATTTATAACTTTATAAGCACCAAACTCTCTGCTTTTTGTTTCCTCGTTTGGTATACTATATGCCACTTGTATATATTTTTTCTCTCCTGATTTAGTAGCAACAAAATCTATTTCACCTTTTTTTGTTTTTCCAGTATATACATCATATCCCTTTATTATTAAATCATTATACACTATATTTTCAATTGCATACGATTTATCCATTTCTGTTTTATTATTTTTTATTTGAGCAATTCCTAAATCTGTTACATAGTATTTGTTTAAAGTTTTTAATATTGCTTTTCCGTGTACATCATATCTATATACTTTTCTAATTAGTAAAGCCTTACATAGTGCATCTAAATAGGAATATACTGTTAATGTCGAAACATCTCTTCCTTCGTTTTTTAAAAAGTTGATTATATTTTCAGCTGAAAACTCTCTTCCTATTGTGTCTATAACATATTGTAAAATTAAATTAAACAATACTGTATCTCTTATTTTTAATCTTTCTACAACATCTCTTAATATAATTGAATCAAATACTCCATACAAATAGTTTTTTATAGCCTCTTCTTTTTCAAATTCAAATCTGTTAGGAAGACTTCCCCATTTCATATAATCCTCAAATATTTTTTCTGTTGATTCATTTTTATTTAATAATTCTAATACTTCTTTATATGATAATGGATTTATTTTAAAACTTACATATCTCCCAGAAAGAACAGTTGATAACTCTTCAGATAATAGTCTACTATTTGACCCAGTTATAAATATACTTACTTTTTTTGATGCTCTTAAGGAATTTATAACTTTTTCAAATTTTTCTACATTTTGTATTTCATCAAAAAACAAATAATATAATTTATCATCTTCTATTCTATCTTTTATATATTTATTTAATTTCTTATAATCTGTTAAATCTTCAAATTCAATAAACTCAAAATTTATATATATGATATGATTTTCATCAATATTTTTTTCTTTAAGTTCTTGCATTATCTGTTCTAATATTACAGACTTACCACATCTACGAATTCCAACCAAAATTTTTATTAAATCGCTATCATAAAAATCTCTAATTTTAGTTAGATATTTTTCCCTTTTTAGCATAATATCGCCTCCTATATCTATTATAGTATTGCGCATATATTTTGTCAAGTTGTTTTTATATACAAAAATAACTTTTTGTATTTCTGACTTATTTTTATATATAAAAATAAATTTGTCACATCTTTACTTTAAGCATTTTTCTTTAACCAGTTATTTGCTTTTATTATCATACATATGCAAATTACAAAAATAATTAAACTAATTCCGCCACCTGTTGCCATAACCATAATTTGGTTATACATAACTCTACCTGTTCCAAATGTAGATAACATAACTACTTCTAAAGATAACATTGCCATTAAACTTCTTACCACATTCAAAATCTTTGTTGCAGATATAAGAGGGCTTTTGTATTTTTTATATTTTACAAGTGTTGCTATTGAAGTTACCATTATGCCAAAAGTATATACAGCCATTGCTATTACTATGTATACGTGATACACAATTTCAATATTTTGCTTTACCACAATAAGTATTATACATGTTAAAACTACATTCATAAATAACATTATAACGCCACAACTTCTGTATTTTAAATACTCATCTTTTAGGCTTGTATTGTGATTTAAATCCTCTTTTACAATATTTGTCTTTACAATTACAATTAAAAGATAATATAACGCAAAAGATATAAACCAAATGGACTTGTATACTATACCAGATATAATTTTAAACATAACATAAAGCACGTTCCATACAAGTGACAAATAAAGGGACACTCTATGTCTTAACATATAATCTGACTTATACCTTGCAAGATATTTGTTACTATCTATTATTTTATTTATTTTTCCTTTTATTACCTCACATAACTTTACCACTATTATTACAAGAGCATATGTCATAAGCAAATATAACACGTAAGACAAAGGCGTACCAAATTTGTCTAAACATATTAAATATGCAAGTGACACTATAATTAATAAAGCTCCCATTAACACCACTATACTTTTTGGGTGAATCAATTTATATATCCAATCTTTCATTTTATACTCTAACTTTCCTCTAAAAATTCTTTTAAGATATTATACCATTTGCAATTTATCATATAACTAAAATGGCCTTCTTTCTCTAACACTACTAGTTTTGAGTTCGTTATACTTTCAGCTATATACTTTGCCTCGCTAATTGGTACAATATCTTTTTTACCGCCATTTACAACAAGCGTAGGCACAGCTATTTTACCAAGCTTTTCTTTATCTAAAGTCTTCATACTATAATTTAGCTTTTCAAACATTTTATTTTCTCTCTTACCAGGATAATATGGTAATTTTTCCATAACTTTTGCATACAGTGGTTTTTTTACAGAATTTGCATTAGCAACTCCACTGCAACACACAAGTTTTGAAATTATATCTGGATAAAGATATGCCACGTGCAAAGCCACACTAGCTCCACCACTACTTCCAAGTATATATGGCTTGTTTAAATTAAGTTTATGTATAAACTCTACAACATCTCTTGCACTTTCTTCATAACTTAACTCACAATTTTTTTGACTTTTACCACAACATCTTCTATCCATTAAATACACTTTAAAATCTTTAGCTAATACTTTAGCAATAAACTTCATTGAATCGGTATTTGTAGTATTAGGGTTTAAAAGTATTATTTCCTTTCCCTCTCCAAACACTTCATAATGTATTTTTACACCATTTGCAACTATTTCCATATATCCTTAAGTCGTCTCCATTTCTTTTTCTTTATACATAAAACATTCCTTGTCGTGTGAATAAATTACACCAATCGCTTGTAAGTATGAATAAATTATTGTACTTCCTACAAACTTCATTCCAAGTTTTTTCAAATCGTAAGACACAGCGTCAGAAAGTTCATTTGTCACCTTTCCTACTTCATAAATCACTGCACCGTTTGTAAATGTGTTTAAATAACTTGCAAAAGAACCAAATTCTTCTTGCACTTTTTTAAATATTTTAGCGTTATTTATTGTGGCATTTATTTTTAATCTATTTCGTATAATCTTAGCATTACAAAGTAACTCTTGCACTTTTTCATTGTTATAACTAGATACTTTATCTATGTCAAAATTATCTAAAGCTTGTCGTATATCTTCTCTTTTATTTAACACACACTCCCAAGAAAGCCCTGCTTGAAAACTTTCTAACACAAGCATTTCAAACAAATATTGCTCGTCAAAGTTTTTTACACACCACTCGTTATCATGATAGGCAATATACTTAGGATTATTTATATTACACCATTTACACCTTAACACAAAAGCACCTCACAATTTATATATTTATATCACAGAATACATATTTTAACAATGTCTTTTCCTAATTACCTTTTACTACATCGTTATTATTCCATAAAAAATGTGCACACAAAAATTTATGTGTACACATTTTTAAATTATCTTGCATTCTCTATCAAGCACTCAATCAAATCTGCATATGGAATACCTGTTTTTTCCCATAACTTAGGATACATGCTTATACTCGTAAAACCAGGTAATGTATTTATCTCGTTTAGATAAATCTCATTTGTATCTTTATCTACAAAAAAGTCTACGCGTGAAAGTCCTGAGCCGTCTATTGATTTAAACGCTTTTACAGCTGTAGCTCTAATAAAGTTTGATACATCTTCGTCTAACCTTGCCGGAATTAAAGTACCGGAATTTTCATCCTCATATTTAGATTCATAGCTATAAAACTCGCCTGCTGGTAATATTTCTCCTAGAATTGATGCTTTAACTTCTCCTGAAACTTCCAACACAGCACATTCGATTTCACGACAATTTATTCCTTTTTCTATAACTAACTTTCTATCAAATTTTTTTGCTTCGTTTATACCGCTTACAAGTTCGGCTCTGTTTTTAGCTTTACACACTCCAACAGAAGAACCCGAATTTGATGGCTTTATAAACATTGGATAACCAAGCTTCTTTTCAAGTTTTTCAAATATACCATATTCGTCAGTTATTTCTTCAAAGTTATCTTCTACCAAAATAATTTCGTCATTCAAAACCTTTACATATGATGATGGTGTTTGCTTAATTCCAGCTCTGTCAAATACAATTTTTGTATAAATTTTATCCATTGCTACACTTGAAGCTAAAACCTTACAACCAACATATGGAATTTTTAGAAGTTCAAACAACCCTTGAATTGTTCCATCTTCTCCATACAATCCATGTAAAACAGGAAATGCAACGTCATACTCCTTTATATATGAAATTAAATCTGGTATTTGCTTAGTATAATTTTTCCAATTGTCAGTTGGAATATCCTCATATTTTCCCACATATTCTAAGAACGTACCGTCTTTGTCTATTCCTACTACGCCTACTTCAAATTTATCTTTTTTAATGTTTTGAAGCACATATGAAGCAGAAACACGTGACACTTCATGTTCAGTTGACATTCCGCCGAATAATACTAATACTTTTTTCATTTCACTTTCTCCTCGTATAAATTATTTTATGATAGTTAAACTTCTTGCTTAGTAATTCTACCACAAAGTTTGAATTTCTTCAAGTACACCGAGTTTGCCACATAATTTCATTAATACATAAATATTACTTAAATAACATTTTTAGAATTATGATTTAATTTATATATATTTTAATTTTACATTTCCTAACACACATTGTATAATATACATGAGGTGACTAATAATGGAACACATATTAAAACTCCAACCAAAATATTTTGACTATATACAAAACGGAACGAAAAGAATTGAGCTTAGGTTATACGACGAAAAAAGGCAAAAAATACAAATTGGTGATAGCATAATTTTCAAGAAAGAACCTGATTTAGATGTTTCTATGAAAGTCAAAGTTGTAGGACTAATTAGATATGATACATTTGATAAACTGATTCAAGACTTTGATATTAAACTTTTAGCAGATAGTTCAATGTCCAAAGAAGAGCTGTTAAACGCCTTACAAGAGTTTTATACGCAAGATATGCAAAAGCAATATGGAGTAATTGGTATAAGGATTGAAATGTTGGAAGAGTAAAAGTATAAAAGGAGTTTGAGTTACCTAAATAGTTTTCAAACCCCTTTTTTCTATTCTGCCCACGCCCATACTAAAATCTTGTCTAAAAATCTAAACTCCGCACCGTATCCCAGTTCTATATTCTCGGTAATGCCATTTGTGTTATCCACTATACTATCCACATAATACGTAACAGAGTAACCTAAACCTATGTATTTATTCTCATTTTCCACCGCTTTTACAGTAATTAGCGGACGTGTATCTACTTTAGCGTTTCTAAGCCTAATACAGTCTACTGCCACAAACAGTACATAAAGTAGAACTATACTCACGATTATTATACAAATATTCTTTTTCATATGTCTCCTTTAATCTATTTTTTTGTAATACTGAATTCCAAATCTGTCCAAGTCCTCAATATTCACATTGCCATTTTTTAAAGCACTCGCTATTTTTTCCACCTTACCATTTGAATATCTTACTTCTATATATTTAGATTTCACACATGGTAAATAATATGTATATATACCACTTTTGTATATTCCTTCTAATGCTTCTGCACACGCAAAGTCTTCAATATCCTTTGAAGTATCTATTATTATAAAATCTTCTTTAGCGACGCATGCGTATTTTAAACCTTTTATGCCAGAAACTTTTTTCCCATCAGTACAGTTGTATGTATCTACTACCACACCTTTACTTATATAATTTAGCGTACCGCCGTTATAATATTCTTTAAGACTAATTAATGGGTTTGTGTTAAACACCAATGCTTGAACTGTGTCTATTGCAACAAGTGCAATAACTGCTACTATTACACATAATGTTATTTTTAAACCTTTTGACATAAAGATTCCTCCTATTACTTTTAAACACATATTATCACATTGGGCACTGATATGCAAGAATATAACGTCACTGACAGGATAAAATCACAAAAATCAATTTTGAGGGCTATAAGGTGACATAATTATT
>CAYZTN010000060.1:0-5834 GCA_964481385.1 uncultured Clostridium sp.
GGTGAACTTTTCATAGAATAATTTTACAGGGTGATCATATCACAGAATATTCATAGTGACACTGGAAGCTTATTGACTATTGAAAAGAAAAGTATTATACTAATATAGTTAATGTTAGTTAACTATATTTGGGAGGTAACATGCAAAAGTATTTAAAAGCCAATATAGTATTTTCAAAATTTTGTAGAGATTATATGGCCTTGAAAAAAGATTTGCCTATAAGGCCAAGTGAAATGGGAGTTTTAAATATTATAACCAAAAGAGAAGGTTTGTTTACGCCAGTAATGATAGCTGAACTGTTAGAAGTAACTAAACCTATGGTTGCCAGTCACATAGCAGTTTTAGAAGAAAAAGGATATATTACCAAAAAATGCTCAGAAAATGACAAAAGGAGTTTCTATGTAATTCCAACTTGCAAAGCTAAAGAGTTGGTAGAAGAGACTGAGCTTAAATTAAATCAAAAGCTAATTCATTTAGAAAAACAACTTGGTTCAAAAAGATTTGATGAACTAATATCAACTCTTGAAGAAGCTAAGGTATACTTAGAGAATTGAGGGATATATGAAACGAGATGATCCTACTTGGAATCCATGGCATGGTTGTCACAAAATTAGCGAAGGATGTAAAAACTGTTTTATGTATTACTTGGACGAGCAAAGAGGCGTAGACGGTAGCCAAATATCTAAAAATAAAACTGATTGGAATTTACCTTTAAAAAAAGATAGACAAGGTAATTTTAAAATTAAATCTGGCGAGTTTGTGAGAGTGTGCATGACTTCTGATTTTTTCTTAAATGAAGCAGACAAATGGCGTGAAGAAGCTTGGGACATTATGAGAAAAAGGCCAGATGTTACATTTTCGCTGTTAACCAAACGAGCAGATAGAATAAAAGAATGTCTGCCTTATGATTGGGGAGATGGCTGGGATAATATTACATTTGCCGTGTCTTGTGAAAATCAAAAAAGAGCAGATGAAAGAATACCATATTTAATAGAATTACCAGCAAAGCATATATGGATTAGTTTAAAGCCTTTTATTGGAGAAATTGATTTAGAAAAATATCTTAAATCAAGAAAGATTGAAACAGTTTTATGTGGCGGTGAAAACTATGCAGGCGAAAGGCCTCTTCATTACGAATGGGTTAAAAAAGTATATGAACAATGTATAAAATACGATGTTGAGTTTATATTTGGACAAACAGGTAATGTGTTTATTAAAGATGGAAAAAGATATAATATTAAAAACTATAATACTCAAATAGAACAAGCATTATCTTCTGGACTTCAAAATAGAAAAGTGCAAAATGTAATGCAAAGTGATGGTAAAATGCCAGAGGTTGAGGCAGAAAGCGAACAATTAACATTATTTTGTAAGGAGTGTGTAAAAATGACAAAAGAAGGAATAATTCAATTTATAAAGACGCAAAAAACGTCTATTATTTCGTCAGTTGACGCCGATGGCTATCCTTGGACACGTGCGTTGGTCCAACCTAGACATATTGACGGAAATGATATATACTTTGCTACCTATACGTCATCAAACAAGGTAAAACACTATAATAAAAATTCAAAAGCTAGTATTTATTTTTATGAAAAAGGCAAGAATTTTCAAGGTGTTATGATTAAAGGTACTATGAAAGTATTAACAGACCAAGATACAAAAGACAGATTTTGGTTGCCATTTTATAAAAGGTTCTATAAAAAAGGTGTGGCCGATCCTGAATATTGTATTTTAAAATTTACTTGTGAAGAAGCACAATGGTTTAGCAATTTTAAGGTTGAAACTGTAAAAATGAATTAAATTTAAGGAGTGAAATTTATGCAAAATGTAGATGTAGACAAAGCAGTACCATGGAACCCTTGGCACGGTTGTAAAAAAGCTAGTCCGGGTTGTAAAAATTGTTTTGTATATAAAATGGACAAAAGATATGGTAGAGATACAACAAAAATTGAAAAAGGAAAAACGACTTACGAATTAAAAGATAAAGACTGTCCACCTAATTCGTTAGTTAAATTATGTTTTTCATCAGATTTCTTCATTGCTGAAGCTGATGAATGGCGAGATGGTTGCTGGGATTTTATTAGGCGTAGGAAAGATTGCATATTTGTTTTGACTACCAAAAGACCAGAAAGAATTAAAGACTGTGTACCACCAGACTGGGGAGATGGCTGGGAACATGTTCATATAAGTATTTCGATAGAAAATCAAGAATGGGCAGATAAAAGACTTACTGCTTTTTTAGCTGCCCCAGTAAAGCATAGAGAGGTATTTTGTTCACCTTTAATTGGGCCGATATCTCTTGGTAAGTATTTAGACACAGGTCTTATTAAATGTGTTAATGTTGGTGGTGAAATGGCTCCTACAAAAGATGTCAGACCTATTGAGTATGAGTGGGTTAAAAACTTGTATTTAGAAGCAAAAGAAAGAAATATTGAGTTCTATTTTCACCAGTCTGGCTCAATGCTTTTAAAAGACGGAAAAAACATTGGAAAATGGAATTTAAAAGAGCAAATTAAATGTGCTGAAGAAGTACAGCATGAACTTGAAAAAATGTATAGCTAGATTGTAGCGAGTAGTTATATTGTATATTAAAATTTAGTAGACAAAATACGAATGTTGTAATATAATGTACATGGCAAAACAAAAACAGAAAGGGATGATAAAATGTTTTACGAGAAGCAAACAGTTGAGCAAAAAAAGAATTATAAAAGAATGCTAAAGATTGTTGGTAGCTTATCTAAGTTATTTTCAGAAAGTGATAAACCTTATCTGTATTATAGATGCCATGAAAATATATTTTGTAAGTATTTTGAAGCTACTAACTTAAGTAGGGAAGATTGTTCTGCAGATGCACAGAAAGGTAATTATGGTATTGGACTAAAGACGTGGGTAGATACTGATAATCAAAAAGTAGCTGAGTTTAACAAGCTAAAAAAGACATATATGAACTTAGAGCCATATGAAATGGTATGTAAGATTGCGGAATATAGAAACGAACGTATAAGAATAACAAAGAATCTTCACGGAATTGATGAAATGATATATCATATTGTAAAAAGAGTACCTAATGCAATGAATATTTATGAATATGCGTTTGAAATGATAAATATTTCTGAGATTAAAATTGAAGAAAAGAAAAGTAATACAACTAACATTTATTTTAATGATGGTAAACACGAATACCATTTTAATATTAGCAAGAGTACGCTATATATGGTATTTAAAGATATGGTATTATTAGATACTTTTGAAGTAAATATTTTAGACGACCCTTATCTATACTTGGAAAAGTTAGCTTTAGATAATAGCACAGAAATTTCAGAAATAAATAGCATTATAAATAAAGAAGAAAAATATGACCAATTATGTTTAAGGTTATATACTGTGAACAAAAAAACGAAAGAAAAAGTGGTGGAAGAGCATAGTGGCTTAAATCAATGGAATGGTGCAAGAAAAAATAGAAAAAACAATACTTTAATACCAAGAAATAAAAATGAGCTATATATACCATATCCTGCTTTTGATAGAAATAGAAGTGCCGGCTTTTTTCCACCAAGGAACAAGGGCTTTGAATTGATTCTACCTGATGGAAAAACTATTAAGGCAAAGGTTTGCCAATCACACGGAAAAGCTATTATGAGTAACCCAAACTCCGAACTGGGTAAATGGCTATTAAGAGATGTGTTTGAGTTACCCGAAGGAGAATTGGTTACGTACGAAAAATTAAAAATATACAGTATCGATTCTGTGATTTTTACTAAAATTGATGATTCAAAATATAAAATTGACTTTACTGATATAGGCACTTATGAAAAATTACTTGGAATGGAAGAAAGCGAAGATTAAAAAATGTTTAAGAGAGTATAAATGTATTCTTTTAAACTAATCATAAATACATTGCGGCACGCCGCAAAAAATAGGAGGAAGATAATATGTATAAAATTTGTAGTCTTTTTGCAGGTGTAGGGGGAATAGATTTGGGCTTTTTGCAAACTAAAGATTGCGAAGTTTCTTATGCTAATGAGTTTGATAAATACGCAGCCGAAACTTATGAAAATAATTTTAATACTAAAGTAGATTGTAGAGATATTCATGATGTTAAATTGAGCGAAATACCAGAGTTCGATATTATGGTCGGTGGTTTCCCATGTACTTCTTTTTCGGTTGCTGGATATAGAAAAGGCTTTGAAGATGATAGAACAGGCGATTTGTTCTTTGAGATGGAAAGAATATTTAAAGTTAGAAAGCCTAGAGTCATATTTTTAGAAAATGTTAAAAATTTGGTTGGCCATGATAATGGTAGAACTTTTAAAACAATAATAGAAAGATTAAATGATGCTGGATATAAAGATAGAATTAAATGTCAAGTTTTAAATGCGTGTGAATATGGTAATATACCTCAAAATAGAGAAAGAATATATATAGTTGCTTTTAGAGATAAAAAAGATTTTGATAATTTCCAAATGCCGATGCCTATAGAATTAGATACCAGCATTAAAGATATATTTAATTTCGAATCAAAAGTATCAGATAAATATTACTATACAGATGGGAAATTTAAAGGCGATATATATCAATTGTTAGCAAATGAAATGGATGACGATAATACGGTTTACCAGTGGAGAAGAAGGTATGTTAGAAAAAATCAAAGTAATTTAGTACCAACGTTGACCGCTAATATGGGCGAAGGGCGGGCATAATGTTCCTTTGATTAAAACAAAGTTCGGAATAAGAAAGCTTACTCCAATGGAATGTTTTTATGCACAAGGTTATCCAAGAGATTACAAACTGCCAAATGATATGAGCGATGCCAAATTATATAAGCAAGCTGGAAATAGTGTTGTAGTGCCTGTAATAAATAGAATAGCTGATAACATCGTAAAAGCGTTAAATTCCAATGAATAATACTGCTAAAATTTAGCAAAAATATGTACAATTGCCGAAAAGTGTGGTACAATACTTTACAGTGAGTAAAAAAGGAGGAAGAAGGATATGTCAGGACATAGCAAATGGGCAAATATTAAGAGAAGAAAAGAAGCTGTTGATGGCAAAAAAGCACAAATCTATTCTAAACTTGGAGTAGAAATTACAGCAGCAGTAAAACAAGGAGGACCAGATCCTTCTATAAACGCAAAGTTAAGAGATGTAATTGCAAAAGCTAAATCTAACAACATGCCAAATGATAACATAACTCGTTGTATACAAAAAGCTACAGGACTAGGAAGTGGCGGAAACTATGAAGAAATAACTTATGAAGGTTTCGGACCTTTTGGCACAGCTGTTATTGTAGAAAGTTTAACAGATAACAAAAATAGAGCAGCTGCAGATATTAGATGTATATTTGATAGAAGTGGCGGTTCAATGGGTCAAAGTGGCTCTGTAAGTTATATGTTTGAGAAAAAAGGAGTATTCGTTATAGCAAGAACACCAGAAATAGACGAAGACGAACTTATGATGCAAGTACTAGATAATGGTGCATCAGACTTTGATGCTGACGAAGAATTCTTTGAAATAACATGCGAACCATCAGACTTCTCAAAACTTAGAGATTTTATAGAAAGCGCAGGGTATACAACTGAAGAAGCAGAAATTAAAATGATACCAACTATGAAAAAAGAACTTGATGATGAGCAAATAGAGAAATTTGAAGCATTTATAGATAAATTAGAGTCAAATGATGATGTTCAATGTGTATGGCATAATGCAGATATATAATATTAAATATGTCTCGAATACGAGCGGGTGTATTTGAGACTTTTTTGTGTTACTATTCACAGCTGATCTTAAAAAAGGCAACACAAAATGAGGGAACACAATAGGTTGTTCTCTCGTTT
>CAYZTN010000061.1:0-5830 GCA_964481385.1 uncultured Clostridium sp.
CTCCTTTCATTTGGTTGTATTTTTGATTGTTGATTTTTAGATACAATAATTCTAAGGACTTTTTTGTTGATTTTTCAAACAAAACTTGACTATTGTCTATAAAAACGATATAATAGTAATATCTAACTAGGAAGTAACAATTATAAAATGTAATACTTACCATCAATCACTAATTACATTATAAAGTAATTATTCGTACTTGTCAAGTATTACAATTAAAATTTTAAAAAATTTTTTAGGAGAATGAAAATGAAGAAAAATAATGAAGGAAATTTCAGAACTTTTTGGTTCAAGTATAGTGATTATGATAAAGTAGATTTAGATGAAAAATACTATATAACACCAAAAGAAAACTCTAAAGTAACAATGTATGATCCTTTTGATGTTGCAGATAAAATTTTAGTCGACATATTAACAATAGGATTAGATATAAAGAAAACAGATATGCAATCTGCAGAAGATAGAATTATGGAGTTTGTACATAATTATGGGCTATTAGGAGAATTAACATATGCTCCTATAAACAGCAATTTAGTAGTTCAACAAAAAGTATTTTTACCAAGCGATAATGTTGTTACTGAAAAAGAAGAAGAAATGTCTACAGAAGACTATATAAAATTGTTTTTGAAATGTGAGAAAAAACAAAAAATTAACTTAAATAAACTGTCTGATGGTAGTATTGAATTAACAGTAGAAAATGAGATGAATCCAATAGCTGCTATTGATAGACCAGCTGAATATGCAGTAGTTTTTTCAAAAGCTTATTCAGAAAGAATTGTTTGGATAATGCAGTATGCTAGAGATTTATATTCAGTTTTTGAAGCTATTGAAAATTATAATAAGGTTGAAGATGCTTATACAAAACAATTATATGATAGAAGAATTAAAAATTTTAATCCTTCTAAAATTGCATGTAGAATATTAATGGATAACAACAAAGAAAATCCACCTGTTATAGAATGGAATTTCAATTCTTTAAAATTAGCAATAGATACAATGTTTGCTTTAAATGAAACAACTGAAAGAAAAACAGTAAAAATGTGTAAACACTGTGGTAAGCCTTTTTCTTCAGATAACTTGAAAGCAGAATACTGTAGCCCACAATGTAGAAATCAAGCTAATGTTTATAAAAGCAGAGCAAAAAATAAAGAATAATATGGAGGTAAAATAAAAAAATGGAATGCAAAATAGAAAATAATATGAGTTTATTTAATGTAGAGAATATACCTGATAATAATCAATATGATTTTAAATATATAGATTTGTTTGCTGGAATTGGAGGAATTAGAACTCCTTTCCAAAATTTAGGAGGAAAATGTGTTTTTTCATCTGAAATAGATAAATATGCCTCTCAAACTTATGAAGCAAACTATGGAGAAAAGCCTAGTGGAGATATTACAAAAATTCCTGCAAATACAATTCCTAACTTTGATATTTTATTAGCTGGATTCCCTTGTCAAGCATTTTCAATAGCAGGAAAAAGAGAAGGATTTAATGATACAAGAGGAACTATGTTTTTTGAAGTTGAGAGAATATTAGAAGAAAAACAACCGAAATGCTTTCTTTTGGAAAATGTAAAAGGACTAATTAATCACGATAAAGGAAAGACTTTTGAAACAATGTTAGATATTTTAGAAAACAAATTAAATTACAAAGTCTTTCATAAAGTTTTAAATGCTAAAAATTTTGGACTACCCCAAAATCGCGAAAGAATAATGATAGTAGGATTTAAAAATCACAATATAGATTTCCATTTTCCAGATGATACAAATATTCCAACAAGATTAGGAAACATATTAGAAGATAATCCTGATGACAAATATACAATATCTGATAAAATTTGGGCTAGTCATCAAATGAGAAAAGAGAGAAATAGAGAAAAAGGAAATGGATTTGGATATTGCTTATTTAATGAAGATTCTGCTTACACAAGTACAATTTCTGCAAGATATTATAAAGATGGTTCAGAAATTTTAGTAGATCAATCAGCGAAAGGAAAAAATCCTAGAAAATTGACTCCTAGAGAAGCAGCAAGATTACAAGGCTATCCAGATAGTTTTAAAATTGTTGTTAGTGATACACAAGCATATAAACAATTTGGAAATTCAGTTCCTGTAAATATGATTGATGCAGTTGCTAAAAAAATGTATGAAGCACTAAAAAAAGGAGGCGAAATATAATGGATATTACAGAAATGGAATATAGGAATAATTTATTATTTTATACAATATTAAAAGATTTATTAAAATGTAGATTAGGTGAAAAAAGACTAATGATTTTAGAGGAAACTATTGAACAAAACACCAATTTACCTTGCAATAAAATGAAACAACTACTTTCAAATGGAATAGTATCAGAAAACACAAAGGCTTATGATGATTTAATGATTTTATTAAATTTAGCCAACAATAATAATTATAATATGTGGAAAGAGTTGTTATTGGTTTCTATAGAACTTTTACTTACAAAAGATTTGATATTAGAAGAATCAAAATCGTATGCTAGAATAAAGTACAAAGAAAAAATCGACAAGATAAAAGATAAACTTGGACTTGAATATGATATGTCTAATTTAGAATATCCATATGGTCAAAGGGTAATTAGTTCTTTATTAGTGTATGTTTTAACTAATATTGATAGAGAAACTGAATTTGTTCTTGAAACAAGTAAAAGTACAATTAAGGTTTTAAATGATAAATTAAAAAATATTGTTGAAAAATATAAAATAAATGTAAACAATATGTTTATGATTATTATTGATGAATCAATAAATCAAAGTATAAAATCTGATGCTGGACAATCATATGAAAATAGAGTATATAGCTTATTACTAAATATTAGCGATAAAGTTGAAAATCATTCTCACGACGATATAATTTCTTCAGTTGAATATGATTTTACATTTTATATTGATGACAAAAAATATGGTGTAAGTGCAAAAAGAACATTAAGAGAAAGATATAAACAAAATTTTGAAGATGTAGATTTTCTTACAGTTGATGCAATGTTTCTAATAACACTTGGTATTGATTTAAATGAAGATAAACTCAATAATATACTACAAAAAAATGGACAATTTGTTATTGTTGCAGACGAAGTTTATGAAGCTAAAGAATATTTAAAAAATAATCCAAGAGTATTATCTTCTAAAAATATAACTAAAGATACTATAAAAAATATTTTGAAATAGTGCAATTTAGTATTGAAAGGAGATAAAAACTTGAAAAGATATATAGCATTTAATGTAATAGTACCAATAATTTTAATATTTGTTTTACCAATTATAATTTTTATATTTGCAATTCAATATTTTTCAATAAGTGAGATAAACTTATTATTTACGACATTGCAAATTAATGAAGATGTAGATATTCCTAATTATATTAGTGATTTATCAGTATCTACAATGATTATTGTATTGTTTAGTATAATATTTATTTCATTGAGAAACTTTAATAAAAATAGAGTTTTTCTTTCTGGTAATATATATGGTACTAGTTATTATATATTTTATAAGCTTGCTAAAATTTTAGGATTTAATAAAATTAGTTTAATTAGAAAACCATACTATATAATGTTTAAAATTGTATTAAATGATGATTTTGAAGAATTGGTAAATTTAAGTAAAGAAAATGAACAACTAAGTTCTGAAATTTCTATTAAAGTAGATGAGAGTAAGTTTCACGATATTAACAATTTAAGAGAATGTAATTTAGTTATTTCAGACACTTATAAAATAAACCTAGAACAACTTCCAATAGATAAACAGGATATTGATACTATTTTTATAGAACGAATTGGACATGAAGGAATTAGAGTATCTTCTCCCGAATTAGTAAATGAAGTTCGTAAATCTGTTATAAAAATTATGAATACAGGAGCTAAAATAAATCTATTTATGACAACGTCAACATTAAATACATATCAAATTATAAGAGATTGCTTTATGCAAGCTGATAGAGATAAAATTGAATTAGAAATATTTCAACAAAATACTGCAGATAAAAAGAAAAGATTTAAAGATAAAGGAAAAAAAGTAATAAGGAGGAAAAAATAGTTGGACAATACACGAATTGATTTGGTATTAAGACGAATTGCCAAAGAATTAGATATTTCAGAAGATAAATACAAAAAAGCAGTAGAAAGCTATAATGCAGTTGGAACATATTTATCAAATCATATAAAAGCACAGGTAGATATATTTCCACAAGGTTCATTTAGATTAGGAACAGTAATAAAACCTTTATCAGATGAAGATGATTATGATATTGACCTAGTATGCAAAATAAACAAGCATTTTTCAAATCCGAAGGACTTAAAAAATGAAGTTGGACAGGCTCTAAAAGTAAGTGATAGATATTCTAAAATGCTACAAGATGAAGGAAAAAGATGTTGGACATTAAAATATTCGGAAGAAGCACAATATCATATGGATATTCTTCCAGCAATTACAGATATAACATATGATAGAGATAAAAAATTAAAAATAACTAATAAAGATGAAGAAACTGGTATCTATACTTTTACTACAACTAATCCAGAAGCGTACTTTGAATGGTTTAATGAAAAGCAACAAGAAGAAAAACAGAGATTAATAGAAAATTTTGCTGTTCAAAATAATAAAAAAATTGAAGAAGTTCCAGAGTATGAAGTAAAGACTACATTACAAGTTGCGTTACAGATATTAAAGAGATATAGAGATAAAAAATTTGAAAATAGATTAGACGATAAACCAATTTCTATAATATTGACAACTATAATGGCTCAAATTTACGCAGGTGAAAACAATGTATATGAATTGATAAAGAAGTTTTCGAGCAATTATGAAAAATACATAAAAATAAAAAATGGTATTGAGTGGGTAGAAAATCCTCTAAATAGTGAAGAAAATTTTGCTGATAAATGGCAAATACACCCTGAAAGAAAAGATGCTTTTAAATTTTTTATGACCGAATTAAAGAAAGATATTGTAAATAATACATTTATTACTTCTGGAAATTTATTTGAAGAATCAAAAAGCTATAAGGAAATGTTTGGTACAAAAATAGTAGAAAAAGCATATGCAAGTATTGGAGAAGATGCTAGGACATTACGTGAAAATGGAAATATGTACATTAATAAAGATGCTAAAGTTAACTTTAAACAAGAAGGAAGAAATGTAAAGGAGCATAAGTTTTTTGGGCAGTAAATTTCCTAAAAGTACAAAGAAATATGCAACAATTCCAATGCAAAAATATAATTTACTAATTAAACACAAAAAACTTTTAATTAAAGATAATTCAAATAAAAAATTAGATATGGATTTTTTGATAAAATCCTCTAATAGTAGTAATGAATATATAATAAAAATAAAATATGATACTATTTTTGATATTCCAAAGGTATTTTTACTAAGCCCAAAATTAGATGAACGTCCTAATGAAACTATTCCTCATACTTATGGTATGCAGAAAGTTAATGGTAAAGAATATCTACAAATATGTCCGTTTTATCCAAGTGAAGATTGGAATAATAAAATGATTATTGCAGATACTGTATTATTTTGGAGTATCGAGTGGTTTTATTTTTATGAAATATGGTTTGTTTCTGGAGTTTGGTGTGGACGGAGGGAAACATCCAGAAAATGGCAAAAATGAAGAAAAATAAAATTAACTGAATTCACCTAATTCTATTTTTATTTTTCTTTTTGTCTTTTTCTAATTTTTGTCTTTTTTCTTCTAACTCTTGATGAATCTCATATTTTTTTATTTTATCCATTCTCTTTTGAATATTATCACAATGCCTTATTTCTTCAGCAAGTGGTGTAATCTTTTTAGAAATTTCAGCAATT
>CAYZTN010000062.1:0-5779 GCA_964481385.1 uncultured Clostridium sp.
GTTAAAAATCGGAACTTACCATTGCGAACTGGAAGTTACCTTTTCAATTCACCTTTCGCCGCCGAAGAAGTCTCTTTTATTAAATCCTGCTGTCATAAATCTTAGTGCTGCTCTTGAGTTTGTAAGCCACATAAACTTAACGTTGTTTTTAGTATTAGCTATTATCTTATCTACCATAAACTCAGCAATAGTTTCAGGATAATCTCCTAGTATGTTATATACTTTTTTAGTTTTTTCGTCAAGCTCAATATGTTCTCCATCGCCCAAAGCTGTTGATATAAAATTGGTAATCATAATACCTGGTGTAATTTTTCCAACTAATACTCCCGTATTTTGATTTTCTGCCTCATAAGCTAGAGCTTCTGTAAAATATGTTACTGCTCTTTTACTCATGCCATATAAAGATAGACCAAATATTTTAGCGTCATTACTGCCATGTCCTTCAACATTAAATATTTGTCCTTGTTTTTGTTTTATCATAACAGGCATTATTAGTTTTGAACAAAGCACTGTTCCTTTTATATCTATATCTACTAATCTATCTATTGTCTTTTTATCTAGCTCCCACAATGCTTTCATTGGTTGATTAACACCTGCATTGTTTATCCATATGTCAATTGTGTCTGTCTCTTTTAAAACACCATCTATTAAAGCTTGAACGTCTAGCTCATTTGTTACGTCAGCTTTAAATGCTAATACTTTTCCTTCTCCAGTTAAACCTTCTAATTCAGTTTTTGCCTTGTTTAAGTTATCCTCGGATACATCGCATAAAACTACATTAAAATTTGCTTTTTTAAATAGCTTTAACATTTCAAAGCCAAATCCTCTTGCACTTCCTGTAATTACAACGGTTCTCATAATACACACCTCTTAATTATTTTAATTTTTCAATTATTTTACCCATACTTAAAGTAAATTGCTCACCTGTTTTCATATCTTTTATGGTATACATTTGAGATTTAATTTCGTCTTCCCCAACAAATATTACGTATGGCACAGATAATCTATTTGCATAGTTTAACATAGACTTTACACTTTTTTTTGTGTAATTTACTTCTGTACATATCTTGTTTTCTCTAAGAACACTTGCAACTTCTAAAGCATATTTGATGTCCTCTGTCATAGGTAACACCATAGCTTTGGCACATGTAGCTTCTTCGGGAGCAAACACTCCTACCTCTGTAAGCTTAGAAAACAAACGAGAAAGTCCAATAGATATTCCAACACCTGGCATCTTTTTATTTGTATAGTACTCAGCAAGATTTTCATATCTTCCGCCTGAACACACACTTCCTAACTCTTTGTAATCATTTAATACTGTTTCATATACTGTTCCTGTGTAATAATCTAAGCCACGTGCTATGCTAAAATCTACTATATAATTTTCTTCTGGTACGCCAAAACCTTTAACTGTCTCTAGTACTTCTTCTAATTCAGCTATACCTTCAGCAAGTATTTCAGACTGAACTTTAATGCTTTTAATATACTCCAACTTTTCATTATTTGTTCCCTCAAACTTCAACACTCCAAGTATTGTATTTATAGCATAAACATCTACACCAAGCTCTTGCAACATTTCTATTACAGCTTCTTCTCCAACTTTTTCGATTTTATCTATTACACGTAAAACTTCTACCGCCTTATCTTTTATTTCTAAACCTTCAAACAAACCATTTAACACTTTTCTATTGTTTATTCTTACTGTAAAGCTTTCAAAACCCAACTCTCTAAATGTTGTGTTTATAACTGAAACAAGCTCTGCATCTGCTGTAAGGCTTAACGCTTCATCTCCTATTATATCTATATCTGCTTGATAAAACTCTCTAAAACGTCCTTTTTGAGTTCTTTCCCCTCTAAACACTTTACCTATTTGGTATCTTCTAAATGGGAAAGCAAGCTCTCCAGAATGCATGGCAACATACTTTGCAAGAGGCACAGTTAAATCAAATCTCATTGATATATCTGTATCTCCTTTATTAAATCTATATATTTGTTTTTCAGTTTCTCCACCTGCTTTTGCAAGCAATACCTCTGAATATTCAAGTATTGGTGTATCTAGTGGTACAAAACCAAATCTTTCATAAGACGCACGCACTTTATCAAACACTTTGTTAAACAATATCTGGTCTTTTGGTAATAACTCTATAAACCCAGATAATGTTCTTGGCTTAATTTTATTCATGTTTATTCCTCCTTTAATTTTTTACCTTTATGTGAATTCCATTCAAATCCGAAATCGGTTCTTTTAATTTTACACATCTGTCCATTTTCTCTATAAAACACAATACCTTCTATATGATGTTCTTCAAGATATTTTTTAATTCCTTCATAGTCTCTTGGGACATTTTCTAATATTCTTTTCCCATGTTTTTCTAAAATATCTGTTTCTAACTCATATGGATTTGCATTTAGATGTTTCCCTATAAGTTCATATGTCCCATTTTCTAGGCTTTGACTTTTTTGCCTTTCAAAAGCTTCTAAATAATACTTGCTATTTGGATCATCTGCTACACATAATACCCAATGTGGAAAATGTCCTGTAATATCGTCAGCTTTTTCTTGACAAGGAATAGCTCCTTCCGGCAAACTTCTTCCCTTTTTATAATCATATCTTCTATATATTTTCCCGTCTTGTATTAAACAACATGCGCCGTCTATTTTTTCTGTTGCCCAGCCTTCTCCATCTAACACCCAATTGCATTCTTCTTCAACTTCATTCAAGCATTTTATTATTTCATGATTTTCAAATTGTCTTTCGAAAAGAGTTTTCATTTTTTTCATGTAAATTCTCCATATTCTTTTACTCTATTTTAAATATTTCAAAATCTTCCAAATCATTATGTATTATATCATACACTGCTTCACTTGATACTCTATCGCACTCACAAACTAATTTTTCCTCTAGTCCGACCATCTTTTTATATGTATCTAAATTATCGTACTTTATATACCCTTTGTTTACTAAAGCAATACTATAGTGTATAGCAGTTAATAGGTAATATCTAGCCGCAGCTATACATATATCGTGTCCCAAAAATTCTTCTTTTGTTAATCTAGCAACTTCTTTTAACTTTGCCATTTGATGCTTAAAATACACAAATTTTTCTTTTGCTATTTCTTCGTCTAAACTTTTACAGTGGGCTTCTCCTTGATGCTCTCTAATGTACTTTTTCAATTTATCTTCGTTATCGCAATATATAATTTTACCGTACTTAAACACTTTGTATCTAAAAAATATATTTGAGCTTTTCAAGTCCACGTAATCAACAGGAGTATTTCCAAATATTTTTTCCACGTCCACAGAAGCTATTAAGTGCCTTTCTATATGTTCTTTTTCTTCGCTATAATACACAACTCCTAAGTCTATATCACTTTTTTCGTGATAAGTATTATCCGAATATGAACCAAATAGGTACACTGCCAAAATATCTTTATTGCCATTTATATATTCTAAATATTTATCTTTGTATTTTTCAAAAACATTTTCCATAGTACACTTCCTCTACTTATGTATTCTAACATAATTTCAGCATATTGTAAACCAAAAAGCTTTTACTCTACACGTTAAACCTATTTCTAAACTCCTCAATAGATAATACTTCTACATTTAACTCATGTGCTTTGGTAAGTTTTGAGCCTGCACTCTCTCCCGCTATAAGTAAATCTGTTTTTTTAGACACAGATGTTGTTGCTTTTCCTGCATTTTCTTCAATAAGTTTTGTTACATCTGTACGTGACATGTTATCAAAAGAACCAGTAACAGCAATACTTAAGCCCTCTAGCGTGTTAGATACAAGTTCTTTTTTTATTCCTTTTAAATTAACTCCAACACTATCTAATGCAGATATTATCTCGCGTGTTTGGTCTTTTGCAAAAAACTCCACTATACTTTCTGCCATTTTTGGCCCTACATCGCTTAGCTTTAGTAAGTCTTCTACTTGCATATTATATAAATCATAAATTGTATCTACATTTTCAGCAATTATCTTTGCTGCTTTTTTACCAATATGCCTTATACCCAAACCAAACAACAATTTATCCAATGAGTTTGACTTGCTTTTTTCTATTGCATCTATCAAATTCTGTGCAGATTTTTCTTTAAAGCCTTCTAATTTATATGCATCACGTTTTGTTATGGCATATATATCTGCTACTGTTTTTACAAGCTTTTTATCCACTAGCTGCTCTACTGTAGCTTCTCCTAACCCATCAATATCCATACACTCACGTGAAGTAAAATGGACAATTGCTCTAAAACTTTGAGCTTCACATTCGCTATTTGTGCAACGAAGGTCAACTGTATCTTCTTCTTTTTCCAATGCTTCTCCACACACAGGGCACACAGTTGGTACTTCATACGGCATAGAGTCACTCTTTCTTTTTTCTTTCACTACTTCAAATACTTCTGGTATAACATCGCCTGCTTTACGAATTTTTACTATATCGCCTACACGTATATCTAGAGCAGCAATATAGTCAAAATTATGGAGTGTGCTTTTTGAAATTACACTTCCTGCAACCTTTACAGGAGATATAACTGCAAGAGGAGTAATTTTACCAGTACGACCAACTTGTACTCTAATCTCCTTAACTTCAGTTTCTTTCTCCTCTGGTGGGTATTTGTATGCTACTGCCCACTTTGGAACTTTCGTTGTAACGCCTAAAGTATCTCTTAGGCTTAAATCGTTTACCTTAACAACCGCTCCATCTATATCATAAGCTAAAGTGTCACGCATACGCCCTATTTCTTCTATACAAGCTATTACTTCTTTTATACCTACTGCAACTTTTGAATATGCTACAACTGTCATTCCTGCGTTTTTGCAATAGTCTAAACTTTCACTATGTGTAGTAAATTTTTTATCTGCTTTTTGCACATTAAATACAAAAATACTTAAACCTCTTTTTTTAACAAGTTCCGTATCTAGTTGTCTTAACGTTCCTGCTGCAGCATTTCTACAATTTGCAAGCATAGGTTTTCCTTGAGATAGCAGTTCATCGTTTAAAACTTCTAGATTTTTTCTAGATAAATATACTTCGCCACGCACTTCTATTGTATCGTTTGTAGAAAGTTCTTCTGGTATATCTACAATTTGCTTAACGTTTTCTGTAATATTCTCCCCTACAATACCATTTCCACGAGTAGAGCCTCTTACAAGCTTACCATCTACATATTCAAGAGAAACAGACAAGCCATCAATTTTTGTTTCTACAACAAACTGAGTACCACTACCAAACTCAGCCTCTACTCCTTTTACAAATTCTTCAACTTCTGCATATGAAAACACATCGTTTAAACTTTGCATATGAACTGTATGTTCCACCTCGTCAAACCCTTTTGAAGCAGTACCACCAACAATTTGAGTTGGCGAACTTTTAGTAATTAACTCTGGGTGCTTTTTTTCCAACTCTTTTAAACGTTTCATTAAATTATCATATTCAAAATCAGATATTTCAGGTGCGTCTTGGTTATAGTAAAGATCACTATGGTGTTTTATCTCTTTTCTAAGCTTTTTAATTTCTTCTTTATCACGTGCATACTCTGCGTCATTTTCTTTAACACTTTTTTCTACTTTGTCCTCTTTTTTATCTACTATGTTTTCTTCTTTGACCACATCGCCAAATAAATTTAATTGTTCTAATTCTTCATTCATATGTAACCTCTTTATACTTGAAATATCTTATCATAAAACACATACATTTTCAATCGAAAGTCAGGGATAAACAGGATAAAATCACAAAACTAGGTTTTGAAGGACATTAGGTAACATAATTTCAA
>CAYZTN010000063.1:0-5716 GCA_964481385.1 uncultured Clostridium sp.
TGAAGGAATAAAACATATTAATTTAATAGACTTTCTTTTAGATGATAATTTTTAAGTTATCATCTAAATTTATTTGTTGCAAAAAGTTAAGAGGGCGTGTATCCCCTCTTAAAATTTATTTGTAAGTTTTCTCCAAGTGTTACAACCAACAATTCCATCTTGAGATAAGCTGTTGGCTTTTTGGAATCTTTGTACAGCAGCTTTTGTTTTTGCACCAAATATTCCATCTATGTTTCCAAGGTTATATCCTATGTAAGTTAATGCGTCTTGTAGTACCATTACGTATACTCCACGGCTTCCTTGCTTTATTAAAGGATAACCGCCAGTAGCACAAGCTGGTTTGCCTGTTCTACCATCTACGTGTACCCAGGTAGGTGTGATTTTGGAAATTAAACACTTGTATTTGAAATGTCTATTTAGCTATAAAGCAGGAATAGATGTGTCCACACATTATATATACAGCTTAAAAGCAAAGCTTTTAACATATGTCCACAAGCTAAAATATGTATCCAATTTCGGATATATATTTTTTTGAACTTTTTACAGTATTTTTTAATTTTAACTAGTACTTTATGACTGTTAAGAAGTGAAAGAAAATATGTCATAAGTACAAGTTTTGTAATAATATGATGTATTAGGTGATTTGGGTGAATGATATTGAAGTTGAATATGTGTTTAATGATAATGCAGATACTACTTTAGATGATATCTTAATATATATACTTAACTCAAAAATTAGGGTGGTAGACTTTCAAGATTAAGCTTAATATAATATGTTTAAAGGAGTGCTAAAGTGGAATATAAAGTTGGAGCGTATGTAAGACTTTCTAGAGATGATGAGATAAAAAAGTCAAACTTTTCAGAAAGCATAAATAATCAAAAGGAATATATATTAAAGTATATTGAGAATAATGGTTTAGACTTAATTAACATCTATGTTGATGATGGTTTTTCTGGTACAAATTTTGATAGGCCACGGTTTTAAAACACTTATGCAAGATATTGAGTCTGGTAATATAAATATGGTTATTACAAAAGATTTATCTAGACTTGGTCGTGACCACATTGAAACTGGAAATTTAATTGAAAAAGTCTTTCCTGCTCATAATATTCGTTATGTCGCTATAAACGATGGGTATGATAGCTTAGATGAAGATTCTTCTGCAAACGATATAGCTCCATTTAAAAACGTGTTTAATGATATGTATGCTAAAGACATTTCTAAAAAAGTACGTACGGCATTATACACCAAACAATTAAATGGCGACTTTATTGGAACAAATGCTCCTATTGGATATATTAAAGATAAGGAAAACAAACATAAACTTGTAATAGATGAAAATACTGCTTACATCGTTAAAAGAATATATAAAGAGTTTTTAAGTGGTAAACGGTTTAAATAGCATATGTAAAGATTTAATAAAAGATAATATTCCAAATCCTGCAAGATTAAATAATAGTGGTAATAATACTCTTTGGAATTCTACAACTATTAGAAGAATACTTAAAAATGAAGTATATATTGGTAATACTATTGGACATAAGGTGAAAAAAATAAATTATAAACTAAAGAAACAGATAATGCTTAATAAAGATAATTGGATAAAGGTAGAAAATACACATGAACCTATCATCTCAAAAGAAGATTTTTATAAAGTGCAAAACATATTGGGTAAGAGGTCATATACGCCTCTTAAACGGCAAAACTCACTTACTTACTGGAATTATATATTGTGCAAATTGTGGGGCTAAATATACTTATATAAAAGGATATAAAAGTTCAAGTTATGCAATATGCAGAAACAAAAAAATATATGGTAATATGATTTGTAACTGTAAGAGCATAAAAGAAGAAGTACTAAATAATATAGTTAGGGTTTCTATAAAAGATGTTATTTCTAAATATGCTAATAAAGATTACATAGTGAATAATTTGGATAATAAAGCTAATGATAGTTTGAAAAATAATTTAATAAAGGAAAAAGAATCTTTAAAATTAAAACTTAAAGAAAGTAATAATATAAAATTTAATTTGTATAAGGATAAAGTAAATTCCATTGTTTCTGAAAAAGACTATACTCTATTTGTAAGTAATATAAACAAAGATATTGAAAGGTATGAAAATAGAATAAAAAGTATAGATAGTAGTCTTGAAAATGTAGATAATGAGATTAAAAACAAAAATGAATTGCGTAGTATTATAAACAGCTATTTTAGTGTTGATAGTTTTGATAGGAACGATATTTTACAACTAATAGAAAAAATTGAAATAGGTGCTCACATTGAACACCCTAAAATAAAAATATATTTTAAATTCAAAAAACATCTAAATTTATCTTGGCAAAAGAACGAATGTTTTATATAATATTTTCACGTGGAGGTGGTTATAATGAATGATATTGAAATATATAATGAAAGCATATTTGAAAATATTAAACATGTTGATGAAAATGGTGATGAATTTTGGGAAGCAAGAGAATTACAAAGTATTTTAGGCTATAAAGAATAGAGATATTTTTTGGCAGTTTTAGAAAAGGCACAAATTGCCTGTTCACAAAGTAATAATAGTATAAATTCCCATTTTGGTGTAAACACCAAAATCGTAAATGCTGGTGCAACAAGGAAACCGATTATTGATTATAAATTGAGCAGATATGCATGTTACTTAATAGTCCAAAATGCAAACCCTAAATTTAAGGCAGTAGCTTTAGGTCAAACTTATTTTGCAGTTCAAACTAGAAAAATGGAATTATCAGAGGAAGAATATAACAAATTAACTGAAGATGAGAAAAGGTTATATAGAAGAAGACAAACAAAAGATGGTAACAAAATCTTATATAAAATTGCTAAAGAAAAAGGTGTAAAAAATTTTGATAGATTTACAAATGCAGGATATAAAGGGTTATATAATGGTGAAACAGCAAATGACATAGCAAAAAGAAAAGGTTTAAGATATAGAGAGGATATACTAGATAATATGGGAAGTGTGGAATTGGGTGCTAACATATTTAGAATAACACAAACTGAAGCATTATTAGAAAAGCAAACAACACCTAATGAACAAATTGCGACAAATACTCACTATAATGTAGGAAAAGCTGTAAGAAATGCAATTAAAGAAATTGGTGGAACAATGCCCGAAAAACTACCAACACCATGTAAGTCTGTAAAAGAAATTGAATCTAAAATGAAAAAGGCGTTGATTAAAAATGATAAGTAAAGAGAATTTTATAGAATACTTAGAAAGATATAAAGAGTTAGTAGATATTGAAGAAAAAGTAGATAATGCTCTTAAAATTATTAAATCCCGCTTTTAATAGCTTAGCTTTGGGCAAACATAATTTGTTGATTTTAGATATGTTAAAAGATTTAGCTCATGATAAATATAATTATATTGATTACTATATTTATAAAATTAAATAGTTAATTTATCCTAGATATTTATAGTATATGTAAAATTTTAGCACATATGCTATTTTATCATTTTCAAAACAACACCTACCCAGGTAGGTGTAAGTGAAGCAGGTTCTACATATCCAAAAATACCTAAGTCTATTGCAAGGTTTCTTAGCCTATTTCTTTCAGAGTTTGCCATTGTTTGCCCCATATCCATCGCCATACCAGCGTAATGTTGAGACTGACCTGCGTGTCCGCCTTGCCATATTCGCTTAAATGCATATCCAACATATATAGGTTTTCCCCAGGCACTTCTTAACTTGTTCCATTTTTGCATAAAGGCTTTACTAGTCCATATAAGGTTGGAGTTTGAGCTTCCCATAAATTCACCAACGGTTAAAGTTCTGCCAGTTACATAAGGCATTGCGTCAGTTGTATTTCTATCATATTTTTCAATTTTATTTGTGTCATTGTTATATATTAAAATTCTTGGCATAATTTTTCTCCTTGTATATAATATACTATTCAAAAAGTTAAATATTGTTAAAATTTAATACGCATTACAAAAGCATTTAGAATATTTCCTTGAAAAATAATACTTAAAAAGTTAAAGTTATCATACCTTGTATATAGGTGATACTTTTGAAAAAACCAAGTAGGTTTGTTTTTGATGCGTTTGTCTTAACAATATCTGGAATTTTAGCAAGGTTAATAGCTATTGTATTTAATGTATATTTATCTAAAAAAATAACGACAGAGGCTATGGGCGTATACCAAATGTTAATGTCTGTATATATGTTTGGCATAAATATAGCGGTGGCAGGTTTAGGCCTTACTACCATAAAGCTTGTATCTAAAGAAGAAGCGTTAAACAATACAGATAAAGTAGCTATTGTTATGAAAAAAATAATTCGTTATACAGTTACAATGGGAAGCGTAGCGATGTTCCTTTTTATATTTACTGCAAGCTTTTTAGTAGAAAACGTATTAAACAGTTTAGTTACTGAAAAAGTAATATATGTACTTGCTGCGTCACTTCCTTTTTTATCTGTGTCTTATGCGTTAAATGGGTATTTTACATCTGAAAGGAAAGTATTCAAAAGTGCAATTCTTCAGATTTTTGACCAAATATCTAAAGTAGTAATTATGGTGTGCTTTATGAATAAGTTTTTGCCGGGAGATTTGGAAAATGCGTGCATTGCACTGGTATTAGGCGATACAGTATGTGAGGTGCTTTACTGTGTAATTACCCTAGTGTTATATAACCTGGATAAAAGAAAAGTAAAGCATGTGTTAAAAACAAGCGAGGAAAAAGAGATATCTAAAGAGATTGTCAAAGTAGCTTTTCCAATAGCTTTTACTGCTTGTATTCGTTCGGGTTTAAATGCATTAAAACAAGCAGTTATACCTAAAAGCCTTGCAAAATCTAATATGTCATATAGCGAGGCAATATCTGAATATGGTGTGGTAAACGGTATGGCAATGCCAATAATTTCTTTTATGGCTGTGTTTATACAGCCGTTTAGTGGACTGCTATTGCCGCAGTTTTCGGAATATGCAGCAAGAAAAGATAGAAAAAAGATACTTTATACAATAGATAAGGTGTTTAGCACAACCATTTGTTATGCTATATGCATTATGGGAGGACTGTGGGCGTTTTCAGAAGAGTTAGGTTTATTGCTATATTCCAATGAAAGTGTTGGTTGGTATATAAAAATGCTATGCCCATTAGTTGTATTTATGTACTTGGACTCGACGGTAGATAGCATGTTAAGAGGTCTGGATAAACAAATAGGGGTAATGCTTTGTAATATTTTAGATTTAATCGTAAGTATAAGCTTTATATATTTTGTAGTACCAATAATGGGTGTTAAAGGCTACGTTGCTTCAATGTTTTTAAGCACTGTGCTAAACGCAAGTATTAGTATTGCAATTTTAATACATACCGTGCATTTTGATTTCAAACTATTTGAATGGGTGTTAGTACCGCTTTTAGGTGCAGTATTAGCTACTGTTATATCCACATTTGTTATACAAAAAGAAGTGCTTGGTTTTCTAAATATAAGCATAGGCCTTGGAATATATATCTTAGTTTTTGTTATATATTACATTGTAGTAAAAAGGCTAAAACAGAGGATATGTTAAAAAAGAAATAATAATAAAGTAAAAATTGTATAACTCCATTTAAAAATAGTGGAGATTGTACAATTTTTGCTATTTTTCGACAGTTGTAAGCGGTTTGACAAGTGTTTAGCACAGTGATACAACCCGAGTTTGCCACTTAAAATGCTAAAAAGCAGGAGGTAAAATTCCTGCTTTT
>CAYZTN010000064.1:0-5706 GCA_964481385.1 uncultured Clostridium sp.
TAAAAATTATGTCACCCAATATTCTTCAAAATCTATTTTTGTGATTTTATCCTGACAGAAAGACAGTTGAGGTTGACATATAAATCACAAAAATAGTATAATAGACAAAGAAAACATTATACTTGCGGGTGTAGAATGTTAAGATTAAGGACGGGATAAAATGGATCAAACGCAACAGTCAATAATATTTCTAGTTATATTTTCAGTATGGATGGTATTTTTGTATATAAGGACATTTGATAAAACACTTAAAAAATACATATGCTCAATGGGAATACTTTTAGTGTTTTGGATGATAGTTAAAATTGCAAGACCTCTTACAAGTGGAGTATATTCATTTTATTTTTGGTATTTGTACTATATTCCACTACTATTCATTCCAACTATCTATTATAACTGCAGTAATTATATAGTAAATAAAAAGAATGTAAAGGGTAGAATCGTGACTATAGTGGTATCTAGTTTGCTTTTTTTGTTGGTAATTACAAACAACTTGCATAATGTTGTATTTAAGCTAACGGAAGATCCAGACCGATACACTCATAATACAGGCTATTATATAATAGTTCTTTGGATATTGATTCAAATAATACTGGCAATTAAAAATTTAATTTCTTCAAACAAAGAAAATAAAAAGAAAAATGTAATTGCGTTGTCGGTAGTCATTTTGTTAGGTGTGCTATATACTGTGTGTTATGTAAAAGACATATATATAATACGAAAAACAAATATGTCCGTAGTTATTGGTACTTTGTTTTGCATGGGATTAGAACTTTTATTCGATTTTAAATTAATACCAAATAATTTTAAGTATAAAAAGATATTTGCAAATTCAAATTTACCACTAGAAATAATATCAAATGATGGAAATAAGAGAATAAAAACAAATCATAATATAGATATTGAAAAAAGTATATTAACAGATATATGTAAAGGAAAATGTAAGAAAACATATGAAACCAAAGATAAAATTCAGAATGTGAAAAAAATTACTGGAGGATATGCAGTAGAGGAAAAAGATTTAAGTGAAGTACATAAGTTAGAAGAAAAGCTAAAAGCTACAAATACAGAGCTTTTAAGACAAGAAGAAGTATTGCAAAAGAAAAAGCAAATAGAAGCTGAAATATATGAGACAAAAGTAAAAAACGAGATAGTAGAGGCCTTAGACGATACGATAGAACAAAAAAGAGCTGTAATTACTAAAATGCTAGATGAAATGCAAACAGTTGATTTTGCTAAAATGCAAGAAATTAAGCTATTAGTAAATTACTGTAAAAGAATGAGTAGTTTAGTAATTTCAAACTATAACAAAGAAGTATATAGCAATAAAAGGTTAGAAGTTATATTAAACGAACTGCTAGAAGAATCAAAGGTGCTTAACTTAAGCGGAGTGTTGCAGACAAATAGTTTTGATATAACAAGCAGTGAGATGGCTAGTATTTATGAGAGTGTGTTTGAAATAGTCACGAGTGTTAAAGATGTTAGCTTTATTATAAACATTCAGGTAAATTACGAGTACATCGAAATAAAGTTCTTGTTCGACCGTGTTATGAACAAATTGAAAGAAATAAAAGAAATAAAAGAAATAAAAGAAAAACTACAGCTAGAAAGAATAGTAGAAATAAAAGAGAAAATAGCTGATGGCGAAACAACGCTTAAACTTAAAATGTTAAGGGGAGAAAACTAATATGGTTGCGAATATAATTTTACTATGTTTAGTATTAGTGGCACAGATATTAAAAATACTTGTAAAAAGAAGTATAATAGATAAAAATGTTATAGACTACTACTTAGAATATATAGTAGCGGTAACTCTTTTTGTAGTTTTATTTTTTCATGCAGATATAGAAAAAGGCGTGTTGCCTACTGTGCTAGTGGTAAGCTTAATATATGAAGCAGCGTCTGGCATGTATATGTATTATAAATATTTCAAAAAAGAAAGCATAAAAGACTTCGCTATAAAAACTATAGTAGATACATCAGACTTTGGAATTCTGGTATTGAAAGGTAAAAAAACAGACTTAATAAATAATACAATGTACGAAATTTTAAGAAAGCTAGATATAAAAAAAGAGTATGTTACAAATATAGCAAAAAAGTCCGAGAAACAGTTAAATGGTAACTATGTTGTTAAGGTGGAAGACAAACATTTCATGTTCTTAATAAATAAAAGTGAGATAATTGCTTTTGACGTAACAGAAGAATACAATTTACAAAACGAATTAAATGAACAAAATAAAAAGATAGAATGCAACAACAAAGAGTTAATAGCTGGAATTGAAAACATAGAGGAGCTAGAAAGGGAGAAAAATTTATTAAAGCTAAAAAATAAATATCACGATGTATTAGGTCAAAACCTGTCTGTATTGCAGCAGTATTTAAATAAACAAAATATTAGTCAAGAAAGTTTTGAAGAAATAAAATTTATGATTAAGAAGATGTTTGTAGATATTGAAGATACAGATGAGCCAAATATAAATTTAGAAAATTTAATAAAAATACATAAGAAGAACGGAACAAATATAAATATGATAGGAAAATTACCGCAAGATAAGAATGTAGCAAAGGTGTTTTTTGAAATTATACGAGAAGCAACTACAAATGCGATAAAGCATGCTGGTAGTACAAATATATTTGTCGAAATAAAAGACGTTCTAGAAGAAACAAGTATGGTAATAAAAAACGATGGTAAAAAACCAAATGAGTTTATTACTGAAAACGAAGGAATAAAGGGAATGAGGAAAAAAGCAAATAAAATAAATGCCAGTTTTTATATAGAGACTGTACCTGAGTTTAGCGTAAACCTAATAATAAAAAACAAAAAATAAAAAATATAAATATAAATATAAATATAAAACAAAAAAACTGTGACAATTTTGTAACAGCTTTTTTTGCAAGTGCCAAAAAGTGCAAAAAAGAACACAAAATTTGCACTAAATGTACAATTGTTTTTGAAATGCGTGTGTGGTATAAAATATGTGAAAGTTATTGTTTTTTATTATATGACACATGCATAGATTTTTATAAAATATAGTTTTAATTATGAATAATATATGACGTTATATAATAAAACATAATAGTGAAATAGAGGAGGAAAGAAAATGGAAAAGAAAAAAATCTTGATTATTGCTATAATAGCAGTTGCAGTAATTGCAGCAGTTGTATTAGCAGTTGTATTAGCAGGTGGTGAGTCTGCACCAGAAAATTTAACTACGGAGGTAAGTTTAGATACTTGGTACGCTAAAACAACATTTACAGTTCCAGCAACCAAAAATGAGAATAATGAATTAGAATCAACTTATAAAGTAGAAGAAGAAACAAAAAGCGGTGCTGACTGCGGAATTGCTAATGATAAAGTAGCAATAGAGCTTAAATATTCAAGCTGGTCATACACATCATATGCTAATTACAAAGCAAAATATGGAGATAAAGCAGGAAGCTATGCAAATTATCTTGAATATTTAAAAGATGCTGAATTTGATAGCCAAAAAACTTTAAAATCACAAAATGTAAAAGAAGTAAAAATTGGAGAATACAACGCAATTCAACAAAAGTATATGGGAAATATGAGATATACACTAGATGTTGAAGGCTCAAAAGGGAAAATTGAACTTGTAATTGCACCTGTAAATGAAGGTGATAAAGTTGATGATTTATTAACAGACGCAGAAATAAGCGCAATTATCAATTCTATAAAAGTAGAAGTAAAATAGTTAAGAAAAATTAGCTTGAATACAGTGCAAAAGAAGTGGTTAAGCCACTTCTTTGTACTAAGATATACCTAAAAAGGAAAGAGTAAAAGATAGAAAAAAGGAAATAGAAATAGAAAGGAATGAGTTTTATGGGACTATTTTCAAAAGAAGAGTGTGAGTTTTGTAAACAAAAAGTAGGAATATTATCTAGGAAAAAATTAAGAGATAAGAAATATATCTGTAAAGAATGCGAGAAAAATTGCAGTGCATTTATAGAGATTTCAAAATTTGATTCAGAGTATGCAAAGCAACATATGGAATATATGAAAAAACAAGATTTGCTATATAAAAAGGAATTTGAAACATTGTCAAAGGAAGAAAAAGTATCTGCTATGTATCAATTCGAAGGTTTGGTTTTTGCAGATAGTATAGCAATGTTTGAGATTATTACACCAAAGGCTAAAAAGAAAAACTATAAAGAATTGTTTAGATATGACCAAATAAAAAATTATGAAATATATAAAGTTGCAAATAGTCAAGAAGGTGGAAAAAAATATTCTGAAATAGGTGTTAAAATTGACTTCTATTGTAGAGAAGGAATAAGTACACTAGGAATGAGCGAAGACGAAAAAGGAGCTTCACACCCATATTTAGAAACAATTAAAATATGTTATGGAAAAAATGTAAACGATATATGCAACTTAGAAACAGTAGTAAACCATTTAGACAAGATATTTTTAAGAGAGCCTACATTTAAGTCAGTAGGAAGAAGTATAAAAGAATCTTTCACAGGTACAGAAACAGAAAAAAGAAATATAAAGCAAGGAGCAGATATGTTAAAAGCGTTAGGCGGACTTGCAAAAGCAAAAATGAGCGGAAATGAAGATGCAATGGAATCAGCCAAAGCAAATATGAAAGATAATTTGGCGGGAGTAGTAAATTCAGCTAGCGGAAACAGAATAGAGTATAAAAAGATTGCAGATTCAGTAGAAAAAAGAGTATGGGGAGAGTGATAATATGGGACTATTCAGTAAAAAGAAATGTGATATTTGCGGAGCAGATATTGGACTTTTGTCAAATAAAAAACTAAAAGACGGTAATATGTGTAAAGATTGTTCAAAAAAATTATCTGTATGGTTTGACGAAGCAAAGCATTCAACAGTAGAAGATATTAAAAGTCAACTATCTGCGAGAGAAGAAAATAGAAAAAAGTTAGAGAGTTTTGAAACTACATATGCGTTTGGTGAATTTGGTTGTATTTTGATAGACGAAAAAAACAAACAATTTGTAGCCTTAGCAGATACTAGTGACGGTTTTATGAAAAGCTGTAAAACAGTAACATCAATAGACCAGATTATAGATAAAAACCCAGATATTATTAGTTTTTCACAAATTGAAAATGTAGATATAGATATAATAGAGACTTCATTTGAAGAAAAACAAACTGTAAATGGAGAACAAGTTAGCTACAACCCAAAACATATTACATATATGGAATCATTTGCTTTAAAAATAGAAGTAAATCACCCATATGTAAAAAATATATATATTCAACTTGAAAATGGTGCGGTTCAAATACCATGTGATGAGCCAAGAAGGCTGTCAACAGCACAACAAAAAGTTGCTACTTGGTTGCTTGATTTGCCAGAAGCAAGAATAGAAAACCAAGAAAGAGCATATACACATAATTCTTTCAAAGACATGATATTAAGAAATCCTTATAATTTACCAGATTATTCATTTGGATTTAAATGCAGCATAAGAAATAAAAAGGAAATAGAAAGATACAGATGTATGCTTCTTATGACTAAACAAATAAAAGAAGTATTAGAACAAAAATAGAATATAATTTAAATATTTCAAATATAAAAATATTGACTTTTGTGAGTAATGAAATATAATTTTATTATATAGTAAAGAAAGAGGGTATTTATATGGGATTTATTAAAGCATTCGCAGGAGCACTTGGCGGAACATTTGCAGATCAATGGAAAGATTTTATAGTACCAAGAAG
>CAYZTN010000065.1:0-5481 GCA_964481385.1 uncultured Clostridium sp.
ATACTGATATTTTACATTTAGTAGTTTTATCTAACTTAGAAGTATTAAATGCTAGCATGATAGAAAATAGTATTGGCCAAAAAGAAAGACTTGAAAAGTTAAATGCAACAGCAAAAAGACAAATAAATATTTTAACTAATGATAATAACATTTTAGGAATAACTAAATCAGATAATAAAAAATTAATTGGAGAAAAAAATGAATAAGTATTGTATGATTGAAATAGCTTTTGGTAATATAGAAGAAGTAAATAAGGTAATTGATATTTTATTATCAAAAAAGCAAGTACCCATTATAGGTTTAAAATAGATATGTCACAAGTATATTGAAAACATTTCTCGCTTATGTTATAAATTGGTTGGAGGGGGAGATTATATATGGGACTATTAACGTCAATATATTTGTATTTTAATACAATAATGCTATTTAATATATTAATTTTAGCATATATGGTAGCTTTACTCATTGCTCATTTTGTTATAACTAAAAAGAAAAAATCTACACGTATATGGAGAATTTTGTGTTTTGTGCCATTAGTGTTTAGTATAGTGCAATTCTTCATAATGAGATTTAGCTCGCTATCCGTAACTTTTGAGTATTATGGCTATATATATATTAGTGCTGTAATTATTGCTATATGGCAATTTTTTGCAAACAGAAAGATAGTGTATAGAATTGTAAGTACAATTGTTGTACTGTCTGTAGGTGTTTTAAGTTGTTTATCAATATGGTACTCAGTAATGACACCAGCTTTAGGTAACTTTTCAAGAGAAGATTATGTGAGTTGTTTTGAGTCAATTATACAAGAAATGAAAGAAAATTATCCTTTAAACGAATGGAAAGAGATAGATTATGATAAACTAAGGGATAAAATTTTACCAGAGGTTATAGCAGCACAAGAAAACGAAGATAAGGTTGGCTTTTATGTTGCACTTTGTAAGTATTGTCAATATTTTTACGATGGACATGTTGCAGTTATTTCTTATGACTTAGATGTAATAAATGAGGCTTATGAACGAATGGTGGGTAATGATTATGGTTTTTCTATGGTAAGACTGGATAATGGTCAGACTGTTGCGATATTAGTAGACGAAGAAAGCTTGGCATATGAGTTAGGTATTAGAAATGGTACAGTAATTACTAAATGGAATGGAGAAGACGTAACCGTAGCTCAAGACACTGTGGAGTGCATATCTCCTGAATTTAGTTCTACAGTCAAGGAAAATGACTATAGTATGAAAGCGATGTTCCTAGCTGGTAAAGGTGGAGATGAAATAACTGTAACGTATTTAAATGATACTGGTAATGAAGAAACAATAAATTTAAAAAGCATAGGAAATTATATGGCAAGATTATCTAATGCAATGAAAAAGTTTTGGTTTCAGAGACGTACTGTAACAGAAGATGATAATTTTTCTTGTAGAATGGTAACAGAAGATGTAGGTTTGTTGACCATATTTTCTGAATATTATTATGACGGAACGTTATTAGAAGATGTGGTTTCACAAATAAATGGAGAATATCCTGCCGTTTCTAAAATTTTGGAAGAAAGATTAGATAATTTAAAAGAGCAAGGCATGAAAAAACTAATTATAGACATAAGATTTAATGGTGGAGGAATGGCTAGTATAGCTAATTCAATAGTTTCAACTTTTTCAAAAGATGCTAGTGGTTGGACCTTAGGAGAAAATATTGATGGAAAATATACTGCGATAGGAGAATGTTATATAGATGGAAAGGGAAAATATTCGGATATACCAATTGTTGTATTAGTAAATTATCAAACTGTTAGTGCGGGAGATACGATAGCTTATGATATGAGTAAAAATTCAAATATTACACTTATGGGAATAACAACTACAAAAAATTCGTCTCAATTTTCTGGTGGCTGTTGCATTACTACAGATTGTGAGTTTGAAGTTTATTATCCATACTTTCTTAGTTTAGATAAAGACCTAAATCCTATGATAGATAGCGATGCAAGTAGAGAGGCTACAATTAAGTTAGATGAAAAAATACCACTTACAATGGAGAGCATAGATGTTATTTGGGGCGATAGTGATGTAGACTATGAATTGCAATGTGCAATAGATTATTTAAGTAAATAGTATATATATAAAGAGTAATTTTAACTTTAGAATTAAGGTTAAAAATTACTCTTTTTTGTTTAATGTTAAAGCAGGATACAAGTGTTTTGCTATTATTTCAAGTAGTGTGTACTAGACAAATAAAAGGGAAATATTTTGAGGTAGTGCATGCTACTTCTTTTTTGTCGAAAAATGTAAATGGATAGTTTTGAGCAATAGTACTACTTCTATGGCATATAAGTAAGAAATTTTACAAAGCACATCAAAACAAAATTTATGCGATGTATAATTTATGCGTGTTGATATTTGCAAAAAAGAAGAATCTTTATTTATGGAGAAATTTAAAATCCTATTTAATATATCCAAATTTGCAGACAGCGTTTGCTAAATTAAGTATGTCACATTATTAAAGGAGTAAAGCATATTGACACTTGAAATATCCGTGGTATAATTGTATCAATTGATACAATTATCTGAAGAGGAGAGTTGTATAATATGTTAGAATGTAGTGAATGCGAATTAAATGAAGTATTATTGCGATTTAAAGTTTTAGTTAAACAAGATAGATATATTTTTGAGGGAGAAAAATAAAATGGATAAAAGTTATTGTGAATTTTGTAATGATTTTGAAAAGTTTAATATCGAAACTGAATTTGTTAAAGAAACTGTTAATGGCATAGAGGTTAAGTACAAAAAAGAAAGAACATATTGTGCTAAGTGCAAGAACGAGATATTTGTAAATGAAGTTATGGATAACAATGTTTTGTCTATGCAAAAAATATATAGAGAGAAGACTGGCATTATTACGGTGGAACAAATAGAAAGCATAATTGATATGTACGGTATTGGAAAAAGAAATTTGTCCAAGTTGCTTGGCTTTGGCGAAATTACTTTAACTAGATATTTAGATAATGATATACCTACTAGGCTATATTCCGAAATGTTATTTAAAGTCTTTGACTATAACCAAATGCTTGTAATAGCTAAAGAAAACAAACATAAAGTTGATGAGAAAGTGTATAATAAACTAATGGACAATATAAATGTCTTAATTCAAAGCGAAAATAAAAATAAACTTATAGCGGTGGCTAAATATATAATAGCTAAAACTAAAGATGTGACTAATCTTTCTGTACAAAAGATGTTGTATTTATGCCAAATAGTATCTGTATCTGTAAATAACAAGTTAATGTTTTCTGATTTGTGTGAGGCGTGGAAGTATGGGCCTGTTTATCATACTATTTATTATAAATTAAGCAAATATGTACGAGATTATATAGATGTAAACGAGTTTGATACTTTTAATGAGATAGAATTAGATGCCGAAGATAAAAGAATAGTTGACGCCGTTATAGCTAGCTTTGGAGTGCTTAGTGGTAGTGCGTTAATAAGTGTATCGCACAAAACAGAGCCGTGGAAAAGAGCTAGAGTTGGAGTACACGACTTAGAGAATTCTAATGCTGTTATTACAAATAAAAGTATAAAAGAATATGCTAAAAGTATTGCTACTAAATATGACACAAAAGATGTAGAAAGTTTTTGTATAGCTTACAGAAATGACTTGCTTGTAAGTATTAAGTTAGATAGTTAAGAAGAAGAAAAGTAGATATAAATAGATAGCTTAAAGTCGAGAACAAGCATTCTGAGAAAGCGTTGAAAAATATTAAGAAATATGATATAACGAAAATATCGAATGATAAAAAATATATTTTATAATGAATGGAGAAATAAAAATGAAAGAGAATAATATAATAATTTATCAAGATGAAGATGGAGTAACAAAGGTTTCTGTAAAATTTTGTAATGATGATATATGGCTAACACAAAATCAAATTGCAGAAATATATAAAACAACCCAGCAAAATATAAGTTTGCATATAAATAATATATATAAAGATAATGAACTAGAAAAAAATTCAACTAACAAGGAATTCTTGTTAGTTCAAAATGAAGGAAATAGACAGGTTAAAAGAAACATTGATCATTATAATTTAGATATGATAATTGCATTAGGATATAGAGTACAATCGCAAGTCGCTACAAGATTTAGAGTATGGGCAACGCAAAGATTGCATGAATATATGCAAAAGGGCTTTACTATGGATGACGAAAGATTGAAACAGGGTGGAAATAGATATTTTAGAGAATTATTACAAAGGATTAGGGATATTCGTTCTTCTGAAAGGAACTTTTATCAACAAGTTACAGATATATATGCAACGTCAATAGATTACGACCCACGTTCTGATTTGACAAGAAATTTTTTTGCAACAGTGCAAAACAAGCTTCACTTCGCGGTTCATGAACATACTGCAGCGGAATTGATATATGAAAGAGTAGATAATGGGAAGCCATTTGTAGGAATGACCAATTTTAAAGGAGATTATGTAACAGTTGATGATGTAAAAATTGCTAAAAATTATCTTTCTGAAAATGAATTACAAAGACTAAATTTATTAGTTTCTCAATTTTTGGATTTTGCAGAATTTCAAGCATTAGAACAACGAACAATGACAATGAAAGATTGGATAGATGAGTTAGATAATCAAATAATGCAAAATAAAAGGAGACTTCTTGAAGGTAAAGGGAAGATAACTCATCAGGAGGCAATTGAAAAAGCAGAAAAAGAGTTTAAAATATATAGAGATAGAGAAATGAAACAATTAGAAAGTGATTTTGATAAAATGGTTAAAATTCTAAAGGACAATAGCAAAAAATAATTAAGTTATGCAAAATTACTCTTTTGCTTAATATTTAATCAGTGGGAATAATATTATATAAAAGCAAGAAAGAGAATTGAGTAATATGAGTCGTTTTATGTGTAAAGGTAATATAGAATATAAAAATACAACAGGTAAGGTTTGAACTAGAAAATAAAAAAGATAAAGAATGATAGAAAAATTAGGGTAATGGCAACTGATATATAATAGCTTATGACGCCAAATTGTATAGCTTACAGAAATGACTTGCTTGTAAGTATTAAATTAGATAGTTAAAAATAAGAAAAAGTAGATATAAATAGACAGTTTAAAAGCAAGAATAAGCATTGAAAAACATTAAGGAATATAATATAACAAAAATATCGAATGATAAAAAATTATTTTATAATGAATAGGATTGTTTATTATTAACAAAAAACAAATGCTTTGTGTAGAATTGAGAAAAAAATTTACAAAGAAATTTAGCTTTTGCATATTTTGTAATGACTGTAATAAAAAGAGGTAATTATGGAACAAAATAATGAATTAAAATTATTTGAAGATAAAAAGATTAGAACTAAGTGGAATGACGAACAAGAAAAATGGTATTTTTCTGTTGTAGATATAATATCAGCCTTAATGATAAAGTCAATATAAAAATGTAGTTTTTGACCAAAATAATTATGTAGGAAAAC
>CAYZTN010000066.1:0-5144 GCA_964481385.1 uncultured Clostridium sp.
ATTTTAGGGCTTATGTTTAAATTTTTTTGGGACATTTTCAAAAATCATTGACAATTTTAAAAAACTATCTTATCGCTTGCCATTCGGTGTCGTTTGGGACGTTTCGGGAGCACTGAAAAAGTCGATATTTTAAAAATATTAAACATTTAAATCAATGTTTTTTAGATTTTAAGTTTACCATAAATTCACTTTTTCAGCAATCCCGAAACGTCCCAAATGACACCAAACCGACAGATTAAACTATAGTCTAATAGCTTTTATATTTATTGCCTTATTTGTGTTATCATCTGTTTCAACAATTATTCCGTTTAACATACCAGGTTCTTCGCTGCATTCATATTTTATTTTTTCTCCTGTTAAAAATCTTTCTAATGCAATATCTGTCCTAAGCCCTATTACACTGTTTTTTGGTCCAGTCATTCCTACGTCTGTAATATATGCCATACCTGTTTCAATCACTTCTGCGTCAGCAGTTTGCACATGTGTATGCGTTCCAAACATACATGTTATGTCATTTTTTAAATACTGACCCATTGCCTTTTTCTCTGCAGTAGCTTCAGCATGAAAATCTAAAAAGATATAATCTACTTCTTTTTCTTTTACTTCATTTACGACTTCTTTTATTACTTTAAATGGATCTGCTATAAAATCGCCATTTATTTCATATAAATATACCTTTCCAAGTAGGTTTATAACCGCTGTTTTTTTACCGCATTTTTCAACTATACAATACCCTTTGCCTTCAAGATTTGTAACATTTGCTGGTATTAAAAGTCGAGCCTCTTCCTTATATAACTTGGCTGCTTCTTTTCTGTAATACAAATGGTTTCCCATTGTAATTACATCTGCACCAACACTATATATTTCCTTCATTTCTTTTTCTTTTAAACCTCTACCACCAGTAGCATTTTCTCCATTTACTATGCAAAAATCAATGTTTTCTTCTTTAATTATTTCTGGTACATGTTTTTTTAGAGCTTGCACTCCACTTCTTCCTACAACATCGCCAATCACTAAAAATTTCATTATCTTTTCCTCTTTTCAATTATTACTTCAACATTATATCACATCTAATGCTTTTTGCATATCCTGTACAACCGATTCTATAGTAGGGCTTTTTATATATTTGTTTTGGTTTCTTAAAGCCCCTATATACGTTTCAAGTATTCCCTTATACATATTGTTTGCCACTTTATTTTTAGGTCCAAGCTCTTGCAATCTATTTGTAAGTTTAAGTGCATAATTTAAGTAAAATGCATATGCTACCTCGTCATTTTCGAAGTTATTACTTAACACTTCTGCATATCTTATATAGTTTTCAAAATAACAAATAGCTACTTTTTCTATTGCATATTTACTAAAGTATTCGCATTCCACCATGTTATCTGCATTAGCTTTTTGTCTTAGCAGATACACTGCAAGCAAAGTGTTACTTTCGCTTTTTTCTGTCTCAGAAAGTGCATTTAATGATACTTGTTTCAAAACATCTATGTATTTATAATAAAGTGAATCTAGTTCTATCATGTAGTTTATATTGTATTTATCTTTTTTTAGTTTATTTTCCAGTAAAGTTAATCTCTCATACAACTTATCTTCATAGTCATCAGCATCTTCTACAAGCTCTGGCAGTTGTATCATGCTTGCCATATATACGTCTATCATATATTTTGAAGAAACTGCTAATACAATTGCTACTATGCAAAAGCCTCCGAGTTTTAACATAGACATCATAGATTTATTGTCTGAGTCAAATTCATATTTCTTCATTTGCACGCTATTTAACTTTATAGCTAGCATTTCATTTGAAGCACAGCCTAAAATAACAGCAAATATATATGTAACAATAGCAAATGAAAACATTAAATCAAAAGTCGTCATTATATATATTGCTAGCACTCCTAAAAGATATATCCCTTTCTTTTTGTCTGTTTTATATAACACTATACATATCCATATTGCAACTATCGCTATTAAAATATACGTTACAGCTCCAACTACACCAGTTTCTACTAAAGTTTGTATAAAACCGCTATGTGCTTCTGACGAAACATAACTTTCTTCTTGCACGTTTTGATAACATAGTTTAAAGCCTTCACCACCTAAGCCCACAACAGGAGACTTTAGCCACAACTTAATTCCATCTAAATAATACATAGCTCTTAAACTATTATTTAAATCTAGCACGCCGTCTGCTCTAAATCTAGAAACAAGTCTGTCTGGCATAAAAATGTATCCAAACGCAGTACTTTTCCCGTTTATCTTTGCATTTTTTATAACAATACTTCCAGAAGTTGCTACAAACTCAAATTCCAGATATTTTGTATCATCATCTACACCTATACTTTTATTAAACACGCCATTTTCCAAATCGCTTTCTTTAAACTCTAAAATCTTTTCTGGTTTATATGTATCATATATTTTTGTCACAACTATTGAGTACTCTGCGTCAGATGTTTCTTTTTCAACTTCAAAATACACCGCATTTTCACCAACATTTAAATTAGATACCTTTACTACCTTTGACGCATTGGAAACATGTACATTTTCTGGTATTGACACAACAAGCAAAACTACCGCAACTATTGCTAAAGTTATATATACAGCAATTCTTTTATTCTTGCAAATTGTATTTTGAGCTTTTAAAGCAACATTTCCAACACTATCTTTTTTAATGTTTAACAAAAATGCCACAATTAACACTAAAGCATACACAATATACACAATATGCACTGCGTTATTTTCTACTGCAGAAGATACTATACCAGACACGATTAAGCTTAAAGTATAAAGCATAATACTAAAAAATGCTAACCCCAGTTTTTTATTTTTTATACAAATTGCACATATGCAAATTACTACACCTAAAGTCACTGCAAACGCCATTCTAGAAGTAGTTAAAAAAGTAACGCTTTGTAAAAGAACTATTAAAAACATATACAAATAGTTTTTAGACTTCTCTAGTTTATTTGTAGCAATAATGGTTCCTATTACCATTAATATTGCTGCAACATTCGCGTACTGAACCATTGAAGATACTACACTTGCATTTTTTTGAAGATATTTTATTGGAAGTGATACATTATCCATTATTCTATATGTTAATTCGTCTATTCCAAATACAGCCGTTATGCAAGATATAACAAGAATAAGCGTTAAATACATATCTTTGTTTTTACTTGTTCTTGATATAAAATACAAAATGCTTGTACTTGCAAATCGCATAAACTCAAATATACTATTTTCTAAACTTACATATTTTCCAAACAATATTGGTAAAAAGTATGATATAGGGATTAAAATCATAGCTATGTCTAGCACAGTAACTAGTTTATTTTTTCTTACCACACCATTTTCTTTAATGTTTAATATAATTTTTACAACGCAATAAACAAAGCCTAATACTATTATTGCAGTTACTGGAAATACTACGTCTTCTTTATAAAAGCCTCCCTTAGAAAGTCCTACCATAACAAGCAATATGCAAATTATTATATCCAACACTTTTTGTATTTTTTCTTTCACGTTTTTCCTCTTTTCTTCTTAGAATTATATATCACTTGAACATATTTTTCAACCAACTACGCTTTTTTGCGACACTATTTATTGATTTGCCTCACTTTTTTTAATATAATAGTCTCATGAGAAGTTTTATTATCAAAGAAAAATATTTAAAATATGAAAATCAAAATATATACAAAGCTATTGGAAATATTTATCCTAATTTAAGTGTTGGAAATCTTAACAAAGTATTTAGACTAAAAGATGTAAAAGTAAACAAAAGCCGTGTTACCAAAGATTATATATTACGTGCAGGTGACAACGTTGAAGTCTATCTTACAGACGAAGTGCTTTTGGGTACAACTACTAGTATTAAAGTCGCTTATGAAGACCAAAATATACTTGTAGCACTAAAGCCAGTTCACATGCCTTCATGTAACGAAAGTCACAAATACAAACCGGACGAACTGTACATGGAAAATGTTTTAAGGAAACAAACAAGTGATAACATTCAGATTTGTCACAGACTAGACACAAATACCGAAGGTCTTGTTATATTTGCCAAAAACGAAGTTACGCATAAAGAACTACTAAACGCATTTAAGGAACACTTAATTACAAAAAGATATATCACATTTGTATATGGTGCTCCGCAAAAAAAACAAGATATACTAAAAGCATACCTTGTAAAAGATAACAGTGCTGGCACTGTCAAAATATTTAATACACCAGTAAAACACAGTGAAGAGATTATAACTGAGTATTTAAGTTTAGACTATTTGTCACACATTAACGTATCAATTCTTGAAGTAACGCTTCATACAGGACGCACTCACCAAATACGTGCACATTTAAATCATATAGGCACGCCTGTTATAGGGGACCCTAAATATTGCAGTCGTGAGATAAACAAAAAATTTAAGCTAAAACACCAAGCTCTTGTAGCATACAGTTATGAATTTAATTTTCCAAAAGATTCTCCACTGTATTATTTAAATACCAAAAATATAAAACTAGATAAAGATTATGTAATTTCAAAAATAGCAAAGAAAATGTAGCTTTGCTATTTTTTTACGCCTGTTATTACGCCACATGCAATCCTTTCACCAGAATTACCAGACGGCTGAGTATTTAAGTCATCCATATTTTTATGAATTATTACAGATTTGCCTATAACTTCTTCTGGTATAAAGCGACTAGTGTAATATATCATGTAAGAATAACCGTCATTTGAGTAAATTAGTGGCAAGTCTCCTATGTGATTTGGATGCAAATCTTGTTCTTCATTCCAATGTTCTCCTGCATTTACAAAAGAATTTGGAGAAGCCATATCACTACAATCACCATTTTCGTGTATGTGGAAGCCCCAAAAGTTATTTTTCTCATTTTGAGGCAGCCCCATTATTTCTAACTTCAGAATAGTTCCGTTTGCCCAAGGATAAAAGCAAACTGTTCCGTAGATTTGTTTTTCTTCTGCATTTCCTTTTACATTAGATATGGCATAAGGAAGTCCTTGAATTGTTTCTACCATTTTCAATTTTATCACCTAATGAATATATATGTATTGCATTAACGCTATATGTCACGCTGTCATTGTGTAATTGGGCCATTGGGTGTCATAGCCTGTCATTTGGGACGTTTCTGAT
>CAYZTN010000067.1:0-4973 GCA_964481385.1 uncultured Clostridium sp.
ATTGTGTTCCCTCATTTTGTGTTGCCTTTTTTAAGATCGGCTGTGAATAGTAACACTTTTTTTACAATGGTTGAATTATACGCTTTTTCATTAAGCTTTGATAAGAACTCATCAACTTCTGCTTCCTTTATAACAGGATATATATAATTACCTTGTAAGCAATTTACAGGATACTTTTTAACTTCTTTAAATGTAGCTTCATCTGAAACTTTATTTATTAAAATTTTATAACCAAGGTCTTTACTTAAAACAACTATATCTTTTAATATATTTCTATCAAATATGCTATTAGAAATTAAATATTCTGCACTAATCTTAATTTCGTCTATTCCCAATCTATTTAATAAATCTAATTGTTCATATCTTACAGAGAAATTATTTATAGACAATTTCACTCCATACTTTTTAATCTTTTCAATCATTACTTTATACATCTCAACTTTGCTAATGTCTATATCCCCAGTTATCTGAAGCATTAAGTGATTACTAACCCTCTCGTTTTCTTCGAGAATGGCACATAACTGTTCAATAAAATCCTTTCGTTGAAAATGCCTCAAAGAAATGTTAGTTGCAATATATACATTATCATATCCATTAGCATTTAGTATTACAAGCTTATTCAAGCTATCTTTAATTATATACTGATCTAGTGGTATAACTAATCCGGTTGCTTCCGTATATTTTAAAAAGTAAGACGCATTTAGTTCACCTATTAATGGGTGATTCCAATATAAAAATGTTTCCAACCAAATTCTATTTTTATCAACTATATCAATTCTCGGCTGGTACTGTATACCAAATTCATTATTCTTGTATGCTGCTTTCAATTCATTTTCCATTCTTCTATTGTTATCAGTTTGTGCTTTTAATGCTTCATTATGGAAGTAATAATTGCTTTTACCACTTTCTTTAACAAAGTACATAGCTGCATCAGCAAAGTTTATTAGTTCGTTTGCATTCTGACTGTCTTCTGGGAAACAAGCTATACCTAAACTATATTCCAAATTCACAGTTGTATTCCTTATATATACAGGCTTTACAACACTTCTTTGAACTCTTTTTACAATTGTCTCAACTTCGAGCTTAGAATCTACGCCAACAATAATTATCGCATACTCGTCTCCGCCAAGTCTAAAAACTTCTCCTTTTCCTGCTATACTTTCTTTAAGACGCTTTCCTAGTTCTATCAAAAGTTCATCTCCTGCGTCATGTCCCATATTATCATTTATTTGTTTAAAGTCGTCTAAATCTAAAAAACATAGCGAAAACTTTTTATCAGTATGTTTTATCATTTCAGCAATAACTTTATTAAATCTATATCTATTTCCGAGCCCAGTTAACGCATCTGTATACGCTGCTACAGCCTCTTGTTTAGATTTCTTATACTTCTTTTTAGTTAATTCCGCATATAAAAACATTCCAAGCAAAGCTCCAGAACTAACATATACAACAATCAAACTTATTATATATATATCCATATACCTCTCCCTATCTTTTGTGTAACTTTATCCTACAACTACGTTTACTATTCTTCCAGGTATTACAACTACCCTTTTAATTTCTTTTCCAACAATATACTGAGTAAGTCTTTCGTCTGCTAATACAGTACGCTCAATATCTTCTTTTGACATGCTTACGTCATGAGTCAATTTAAATCTTACTGCTCCATTTACTTGTACTGCTATTTCAACAGTAGCTGATGTGAGTTTTGACTCGTCTGCAACTGGCCAAGTAGCTTCTCTTTCGATAAAGTCAGTACCTATGCACTCACTCCATAACTCTTGGCTTACATGTGGTGCAAATGGTGAAAGCAATGTTAGGAAGCATTTCAAATCTTCTTTTGAAATTACATTTTTCTTGTACACTACGTTTATGTATGTCATAAATGCTGCCACTGCAGTGTTAAACTTCATTGACAATATATCTTCAGATACTTTCTTTACAAGTTTATTTAACTCTGTTTCAAGTTCCGCATCCTTAGTCTCATATTCGTCTACAAGAATATTTTTCAAACGCATTACTCTGTCTAAAAACTTCTTAGCACCTTTAACGCCATTTTCATTCCAAGGAGCTGACTCGTCATACTCTCCTATAAACAACATATATGTTCTTAAAGTATCCGCACCATATTCGTTTATAATGTCTTTTGGATCAACAACGTTTCCTTTAGATTTAGACATTTTTTCGCCATCAGCACCTAAAATTAAACCTTGTGTGCTTCTTTTTGCATATGGCTCTTTTGTTGGAACAACTCCAATGTCATACAAAAATCTATGCCAAAATCTTGAGTATATTAAGTGACGTGTAACATGTTCCATACCACCGTTATACCAGTCAACTGGTAGCCAATATTTAAGAGCATCCATATTAGCAAGGCACGCATCATTTCTAGGATCAATATATCTTAAAAAGTACCAGCTAGAGCCAGCCCATTGAGGCATTGTATCTGTTTCACGGCGTGCAGGGCCTCCACAATGAGGACAAGTTGTGTTTATCCACTCTGTAGCTTCTGCAAGAGGTGACTCACCTTCTTTTCCTGGTTTAAAGTCCTTCAAATCTGGAAGTACTAGTGGCAAATCTTTTTCATTAAGTGGCACCATTCCACATTTTTCACATTTTACAATAGGTAGTGGCTCTCCCCAATATCTTTGACGTGCAAACGCCCAATCTTTCATAAAGTAGTTCGTTTTAGCATGTCCTATTCCTTCTGCTTCAACATACTCTATCATTTTAGCTATTGCGTCTTTTACTGCCATTCCATTTAAAATGTCTGAATTTATCATAATTCCGTTATATATATCTGTATATGGCTCTTTTTCTATGTCTATATCTTCTTTTCCTTTAATTACTTGTATAATATCTATACCGAACTTTTTAGCAAAATCAAAATCACGTGTATCATGTGCAGGTACTGCCATAATTGCTCCTGTACCATATCCCATCATTACGTAGTCTGCAACCCAAATAGGTATTTTTTTACCAGTTACAGGATTTATCGCAGATACACCTTTTAGCTCTACGCCTGTTTTATCTTTGGCAAGCTGAACTCTTTCAAACTCAGTTTTTTTCTTAGCATTCACGCCATACTCTATTACTTGGTCATAGTTTTCAATACTTGCTTTTAATTTTTCGATTAAAGGGTGCTCTGGTGCTATTACCATAAATGTAACACCATAAATTGTATCTGGTCTTGTTGTATATACTTTTAATGTATCACTCATGCTATCAAGCTTAAACTCTATTTCGGCACCAGTAGATTTTCCTATCCAGTTTTCTTGTTGAACTTTTACACGTTCTGGGAAATCTACTTCTTTTAAACCTTCAAGTAATTTTTCTGCATAGTCTGTTATTTTTAACATCCAAACTTCTTTTTCTTTTTGAATTACTTCACCGTCACATCTATCACATTTTCCACCTTGTGACTCTTCATTAGACAAAACTACTTTACATTGTGGGCAATAGTTTACTTCTGTTTTATCTTTATATGCTAAGCCGTGTTCAAAAAGCTTTATAAATATCCACTGTGTCCACTTGTAATACGCTGGATCTGTTGTATCTATCACTCTAGACAAATCAAATGAAAAGGCTGCCGATTTTAATTGATCAGTAAACTTCGCAATATTTTCGTCTGTTACAACTCTTGGATGTATTCCTGTTTTTATAGCATAATTTTCTGTTGGAAGTCCAAACGCGTCAAATCCTATTGGGAATAATACATTGTATCCTTGTAATCTTTTCATTCTTGATACAACGTCAAGCCCTATATACGCCTTAACATGTCCTAAATGGAGACCTGCACCTGATGGATATGGAAACTCAATTAAGCCATAAAATTTCTCTTTTGTTCTGTCATCTGTGGCACAATATATATCACTTTCATACCACTTATCTTGCCATTTTTTATCTATATTTTTATCGTACATGTCATTTCCTCCTACATAAATATTCTAATTTTGTTTGCAATGCATTCGACATCAAGTGGGAAGTCTGGCCCTGCATCTCCGTCAGTATCTGGTCTATCACACTTACCATCAAGCAAACTTATGTTATATTTTTCTTCTCTCATATATATAACATTTTCATTTTCCAAATATCTTTTATCTGTTATTTCTCCAACTAACTTTACAATATCATTAAGCTTACAATCTCTTAATAGTACCAAATCGAGCTTGCCATCTTGCACACTTGAATTATCGGTAAATTTATCTATTCTTCCAACACTACTGCCGTTAAATATTACAAATACAGCTGCTTTTTCCTCATACACAGCATCATCTGTCTCAATTTTAATCCTAAGTGGCTCATATTGGAACGTCTGAGTTGCTGCAGTCATGAAGTATGAAAGTTGTCCAAACTTTTCTTTTAACTTTTTATCCGTTTTATATGAAGTACTGGCAAATAACCCTGCTGACAGGACATTTACAAAATAACTATCATTAACTCTACCAATATCCACAAATTCAGGTTCACCTTCAAGTATTTTTTTTGCACACTCTACAAAATCCGTTGATATTTTCAGGTGCGTTGCAAAATCATTTGAAGTTCCAGCAGGTATTATTCCTAAAGGAACGTCAATGTTATTCTTCATCATTATATTTACTACTCTATTTAAAGTTCCATCTCCACCTGCTACAATTATTCCATCCGTATCTTTTGGTGTATTTATTATAAAATCATCTACATTATGTCCTTTACTTGCGCGAAACACAGTTACTTCGCAATCATTATCACAAAGTACCCCTATAACATCATCAACAAATGGTTTAAATTTATTTTGTCCCGCTCCAGCATTATATATTAACCTAAATTTTCTCATTTTATGACACCTCACTTCGCCATTTTCATTCAAATATTATATTATACTATGCGCAAAAAAACAAGAAAATGAAGAAATTTCTTCCTCATTTTCTTGTTTTAGAGTTACTATTCACAGCTGATATGGCTTGTAACATTACTGTAATCAAAATTTAATA
>CAYZTN010000068.1:0-4863 GCA_964481385.1 uncultured Clostridium sp.
TATTATACATTTTAAAATTTTGGCTGTAATTTAGTGCTACTTTTTCAGCAATCCCAAAACGTCCCAAATGACAACATTTTCTCTTTTTCTTTTATATTTGTTTTTTCAAAGTTTTAGCGATTATTACCTTACATACCTCTGCCATAAAGAAGAATATTACAGGCACTCCAAAAGCTATTATGTATAAATTTCCAGTAAGTTCTACTAAACCTAGCACTCCCATTAGTGCTGGTACAAATATTACTGCTATTTGAAGTAGTATTACACCTACTACACCGAAAAACATATGCCAGTTTGAAGATACACCTATTTGCCATATTGTTTTACTATCTGAACGAACTGTAAATGCAAATAGCAGTTCTATCATTGATAGCATTATAAATGCTACTGTTGAAGATATTTCGTGTGTAAAGTTTTTCTCTAACACAAAATATGTTGTTGTGATTAGAATAGATTTTAATACAGCAGGTACAACTATTCTTGCTACCAAAAACTTGTTAAAGAATTTCTCGCTTGAACTCCTTGGCTTTCTGTCCATTATGTTTTTATCTGCCGGCTCAAAGCCTAACATCATAGCAGGTATTGCATCTGTTATTAAGTTTATCCATAATAACTGTATTGGTGTAAATATATTTTTACCAAATATTGTTGCTAAAAATACTATTATTACTTCCGCTATATTTGAAGCAAGGAGATACACAATAACGTTTTGTATATTGTTATATATTCTTCTACCTTCTTTTACCGCTACTACAATTGACGCGAAGTTATCGTCTGTAAGTATCATGCTTGCAACACTTTTTGATACTTCTGTTCCTGTTATGCCCATTCCTACGCCAATATCTGCAGATTTTAATGCTGGTGCATCATTTACGCCGTCTCCTGTCATGGCTACGACTTTGCCTAAGGCCTTCCACATGTTTACTATTCTTACTTTGTTTTCTGGAGAAACTCTAGCATATACTTTTATATCTTTTACTTTTTCTTTAAACTCTTCATCAGACATGCTATCTAGTTCACTACCCGTTACGGCAATGTCTTTTTTTCCCATTATCCCTATTTCTTTTGCAATAGCCACCGCTGTATCAATATTGTCACCTGTAATCATAACAGGAGTCATACCTGCTCTAAAGCATTCTTTTACAGCGTCTTTTACTTCTGGTCTTGGCGGGTCTATCATACCAGTTAAACCAATAAATACTAAGTCTTTTTCAACATATGTGCTTTCCATTACGTTTGGCACTTCTTCAGTGTCTTTATATGCAAATGCTAGCACTCTTAGTGCTTTACTTGACATTTCAATGTTTTTGTTTAATATTTCTTTTTTTAACTCTTCGGTAAGAGTTTCTTCTTTACCATTTAACAAAATTTTATTACACCTGTTTATTACAGATTCTACTGCACCTTTTGTATATATTGTAAAACCATTTTCTGTTTTTCCTACTCTATTTACAGTAGTCATCATTTTTCTTACGGAATCAAATGGTATTTCTGCTACTCGATCACATTCAATATCTAAGTCTATTTTTGAATATTTGTTATTTGCAGCAAATTCTCCTAGTGCAATTTCGGTAGGATCTCCTAGCCACACAGCTTTTCCTTTTTCCATCGTCTGCTTTATATCACTGCAAAGTGTCATACATTTAATTAGCCTTAAAAACTCTGGTAAAGACGCTGTGCCATCTTTTGCTATTTCTTCATATTTTACTTCGCTATTTAAAGCATACGCTTTAACTGTCATTTTGTTTTGTGTAAGCGTTCCTGTTTTATCTGAACAAATTATTTCAGTAGCGCCAAGTGTTTCTACTGAAGATAATTTACGCACAATGCTATTTTGTTTAGACATTTTTTGTACGCCAATAGATAAGATTATTGTAATTGACGCAGGAAGTCCTTCTGGAATTGCTGCAACAGCAAGAGACACCGCAAGCATAAATATTTCCAGTGCTGGGTTTCCTTGAAACACGCCAAGAGCTACCATCACTAACCCTATTACCACAACTATATATGTAATAACTTTACTAATTTCGTTCATTTTCTTTTGCAAAGGAGTCAATGAATCTCCAGTATTCGTAAGGATTGTAGCAATTTTACCCATTTGCGTATTCATTCCAGTAGCAGTAACTACTCCTTCACCTCTACCATATGCTACACTGCTTCCAGAATACAGCATGTTACGTCTATCTGCCAATTCACATGTTCCATGTATTGTGTCCGTATTTTTGTTTATTGGAAGTGACTCTCCAGTAAGTGCTGCTTCTTCTACTCGCAAAGAGTTGTTTTTGGTTATCCTCATATCTGCTGGTACATAGTCACCTGCTTCAACAAGTACAACATCTCCTACCACAAGTTCTTCCGTCTTTATATTTAATATCTTGCCATTTCTTCTTACTTTAATATATGGCACAGACATCTTGCTTAATGCCTCTATTGCTTTTTCGGCATTAGCTTCTTGAAGTGCTCCAAGCACAGTGTTTAAAAGCACTACTGCAAATATTACAAGCGACTCTGTTATAGATTCGTTTTCTAACTTTGCAACTACAAGAGAAATTGTTGCAGCTATAATTAAAATAATTATCATAACATTTTTAAGTTGTTCTACTATTCTTCCTAGGAAAGTTTGTTTTTTACCTTCTTTTAGTTTATTTAGCCCATCATGTTTTAGTCTTTCCTGTGCTACCCTGTCGCTTAATCCATCCTCCGATGTTTTAAACTTTAAATACGTTTCTTCAACAGATAAATTATATACCTCTTTTTCCATAATTTTCACCTATACCTCTATCCTCTAACTAATACATACGCCACATACACTACGTATATTAAAATTAGAATAATTCCTTCTGTACGAGATAATTCGTAACTTCCTTTTTTTATGTATCTAGATTTTGTAAATAATATTAGCACTAGTGTAATTACGATAAACACAATAACATCTACCCAAATTGACGTAGTTACTACATTTAGCGGATTTATTACAGCAGATACACCTACTACAAAAAGCATGTTATACATGTTGCTACCTATAAGGTTACCAACCGCAATATTTGTTTTCCTTTTCTTTAAAGCTGTAATTGAAGTTGCAATCTCTGGCAAGCTTGTTCCTACTGCAATAATTAATATTGCAACTAGCGTTTCACTTACACCAATCTTTCTTGCAAAACCTACTGCTCCATTTAGTACACATTCTGAACCAACATATACAAGTATTCCACCAATTAAACAAAGAAGTATACTTTCTACAAAATCTCTTTTTTGTTTTCTAGTCATTTTACTTTTGGGTGCATCTACATGTTCACCAGCTTTTATTTTTTTCCTTATTACAACCTTTTCTCTTCTTTTTTTAGTAAAACTTGTATAATGATATAAATTGTAATACATAAAAATTGCAAACATTATTAAAAGAATTGCGCCATCTGTACGTGATATAACATTTGTTGTTAAACTTGTACCAAATGTATCTAGTGTTACAAGTAAAAAAAGCAAGCCTGTCACTAAACTCATATACATATCTTTTCTTACTGTATCTTTTAAAAGCCTTATTGGGTGAATAATTGAAATTAGTCCAAGTATTGCACATATGTTAAATATATTTGTTCCGACCATATTACCAATTACCAAGTCTGACGTTCCTTTTATACTACCGTTAACGGATATAAATAACTCTGGCAAGCTTGTTCCAAAACACACAAGCGTCATACCAATAAGTATTTCGCTCATTTTTAATATTTTAGCTATTTTAACACTTGCATCAACAAATATGTCTGACCCTTTTATAAGGAGAAATATTCCACCTAACAAAAGCAGAATGTATAAAAAAAGCATAACACATGCACCTCATTTTTCTTTCGTTTTTAATTAAATTTGCAAATCATCTTTTTCAATAACTTCTTTATCTTTATCAGACTTATCTTTATACGTTGGTTCTTTAATTACGCCGGATTGCAACTCAGAAATAAATTTATCTTTTTTAGATAAATCTCTTTTTTTCACTCTTTCTTTTATACTACCCAAATTTTCTTTCATCAATTCCCTTACGTTATAATTTAAATTTATAATTTTTCCTTCTTTGTCTCTCTTAACGTCATATTTAACTTTTAATTCTTCCGGAGTAATATTTAAAGTTCGACAAATATATTCATCAGTAATTGCTTTATCTGTTTTGCTAAAAGATATATTATACATATCCGCCGGTTTATCTCTAAGTTTATCAAAATTTCCAAGTACCACACTCTCTAATATTAATTTCTTTTTACCAGCATGCTCTCTTTTTAAATTTTCTATAAACCCATCTTTTTGTAATTTACTTAAATTTCTATACGTAATAGCATGACTATGCGTAGAATACTGTATTTGATTTCCTTTCTCATCTACAGTATCAGAACCAAGCAAGAAATTTAATTCTTGTAGCGTTAAGAAATCACTTTTTTGTTCTTTTGTTCTCAAATTCATAATAGCAAGTATTTGCTTTATTCCAGGTAATTTTTGAGAAATTTTGTTATTACTATCTGCATTCATCATTGAATTTTTTATATACTCATTATGCATTGCTTCATCGAATCCTTTAGCTGAAGTATACAATAATGGAACTGCAACCGAAAAACCGATTGGATTTTGAGTAGATAAAGCAAATGTAACTGCTCCTACACCTATTCCCAAACCTGAAAGCGCAAATTTTTTTGCCCTATCTAATTTTCGCAGTTTAAACTTATCCATAAAATGTCATCACCTTTTTTCTAGGTATGATTTTACTATAAATTTTATAACTATACAACACATAAATCAAAAAACTTTGGAATTATTTCTAATTCCGTTACTATTCACAGCCGATCTTAAAAAAGGCAACACAAAATGAGGGAACACAAT
>CAYZTN010000069.1:0-2887 GCA_964481385.1 uncultured Clostridium sp.
TATACCTTTCTCTTGCTAAGGCATTGTAGTATGAGTCTGTCCAAGAACTATATGGGTTATTAGTCCACCTTCCCGTTCCGGTGTCCTCATACGTTGACCTGTTTACTAAGCAGTAATAGCATTCTAATTCTGCATCAGTATTACTACTTTCTTCACTTTTATCATGTGGGTAGTAGTAATTTGTTGTACCGTCTTTTTCATAGCTTTTTGCTACGTAGTCTATGCTTCTATATCCTACATAATCGCTACCTGTTGCTTGCTTACAATTTCTTTGATGATAGTATTGGTCGCCTGTTCCTGCAAAGTATAGTTCGTCTGGGTCTACGTATTCTTTGTTTAGTGTGCTTGTTGCTATTGTATAGTTGTTATAGTATTTTAAACCTATTGGCATTCCTTGCATATATGCTATTATTGAGATGTTGCTTAATGCTTGCTCCCATTCGTCATATGTTAGTTGTGGTAGTCTATATTCGTAGTTTGGATTCATTTCTTGTGCTTGTGCCTGTGCTTGTGCTAAGTTTTTTTCTAGTGTATTTATTATTACGTCTTTTTTGTGTTGTGCTAATACTGACGTTGCATATGCATCGTCGTTTTCTGGGTCTGGGTTATTTGATGCACTAATATCAAATATTGGGGCATTTTTATCTACATTGTTATATTGCCCACCTGTTGGACTTTGTAAGGCATCAACTGTTATATCTCCTAAATTTTGTTTTACCCATTTTGTGAACACATATGATTCTACGCAATAGTTTATTGCACTAAAGTCTTTGTTTTTCTCTACTGTTACACCACCTACTTCTGAGGCAGTTGCGCTAAACTCTACATATGCTCCTCTTGTGTCTTCGTAATAGAATTTATATCCGCCATCTGGATTTAGTATTTGGAATATTTTTAATACTGACCAATCAGTTCCACTTTCTTGTGGTACTGATATTTTTCTAAATGTGTTTGATATTGAAAAGTTTGCATCTCCTTCTACTACTGCTGTTTGTAAATATACTTTTTGGTTGTTTGCATTTACTGTAAAGTAGTTGTTTTCAGTGCTGTCCCAATATTGTTTGTTATCGTATTGGTCATATATGTATGGATATTCTTTTACTCCTTCTTCTTCTATATATATTTGTTCTGTTAGGTATTCTGGGGTTATGGTTGCTCCTCTATATTTTATTCCAAAAATTGAGTTATTATCAACACTTTCCACCCCTGCATTATCATCGCATACTACTAAGTATCCTTCTTTTGTGACGTAATCTCCTTTTACTGTTCCATATATTTTTATATAATTGTCTAGTGTGTAGTTTACTGTTATGTCTATACTCTTACCAGTATTTACGTATCTTGCTGAGTATGGTGAGTATGGTTTTAGTATGTATTGGTAAGATTTTTCATTTGTTTTTATTGTTCCATTATCATCAAATTGCGTTAAGCCATTTTCGTTTGTGACTTGAGTATCTACTTTTGATGCTGAGTATATGTAATATCCGTCATACATTGTATATGCTATTGCTGGGATGTATGTTTGTATTCTTTCTTTTCCTGCTCCTCCTATTCCCATACTATTTGCTAAGCTTGTTGTAAATGTGTTTATGGCTGCTAATACGTCTCTTCTTTTGGAGTCTGCTAGGTTTGATGAACTACTATTCCATTCTACTGTGTTTATTTCTAGTGCTTGTATTGAATCTTTTGCTGCTGTTTGCAGTTTTACTGTGTAGTCTTTTTGCATTGTTATTGTTTTTATTTGTAGTCCTATATAGTATGATGTTACTATTATTATAGGTATCATTATTATTATAAATATTACTGTCATGTTTTGTAGTTTCATAGGTTCACCTCTTTATTTTTACAATATTTTTTTATTTTAAGGTACATATTTTTAATGTCTCACATAAGGATAACGTGTAATATATTGTTCTCCTTATGTGAGACATTAGAAATATACATCTTTATGTGCTTTATTTTCCATTGCTTATAACTAAAGCTGAGGCACTTGCTCCTATTTGATATGTGTCTGAGCCTGTTACTTTGTACATGAAGTTTCTTAATAGTTGTGCTAATGTTGTGTTTGTGTTGTTTACTGTTACTATAACATTGTCTCCTTTTGATAGTACATATTTTCCATCGTTTTTTTCAACACCTTTTAATATTTCTTCTGTAAATGTTGAATATCTAACATTTTCTCCTATCATATCTCCTGAAGTTGTAGTAACTTTTTTGCTTGGGTTTTCGTCTAAGTGTTGTACTTCTATTTTTATATCATATGTATTTCCTGTTGCTCCTAATGTTTGCACATAGGCATCGTAATCTTCTTGTGTAATTTTGCCTTTTGTTGCAGCATTGTTTACAAATTCTTGTGTTGCTTCTGTTACAGCTAGTTGTGATACGTCTTCTTGATTGTTTGATACTGCCATTAATGGAAATACAAACATTAAAACTGCTGCTAAAAATATTGCAATTATTGTTATTAATGTGTCTGACATAATAAGAAACCTCCTATTTTATATTTTACGTCCTTTTTTATTGTTTTGTATATGTTATATATATACTTGTTTGTCCTGATTGTATTGTAAGTTCTGAACCATCATCTTCTGTAATATAGTGACCACTTTTTTTTACTTCGTCAAATGTTTCTAAAAAAGTACCAGTTAATTCACCACTTTTTATAAAGTCATTAACCTTTTCTTTTCTTTTCTTTTTTGATAGTCCACCATCTGTTTCTGTGTTAAATTCTGTTGTTTTTTCACCAATAACTACACGTACTACTATTGATTCTTGATAATATCTGTATAGTGATGATATTACAACATCTGCTCCTACTATTCTACCATTTTCATTTGCATCTTCACTATATGAATAGTAATTTGTTTTGTCACTTGCAAATAGCATT
>CAYZTN010000069.1:2987-4808 GCA_964481385.1 uncultured Clostridium sp.
TTTATCTTTTGACTTTTAGGTTCTTGTCCTAAAAATATTGAAAACTATTTTATTTTTCTATTTGTTCAAATGTAAGTTTGCTTATTTTTCCTGTTTGTTTATGGTATTCTATATTTGTGCATTTAAATAATATTACATTAAAGTTTTTTACAAAGTTTGTAATATTGTTTTTGTATATAAGTTCCATTGGATATGTTTCTTCTACTGTTATCATTTTTAAGTCTATTTTTATGCTATTTGTTCCATTATCTATGTAATATCCTTTTTCATCTTTTTGGACATTATTTTTTTCGTTTTGTTCTGTTACTTTGTTTATTAGTGTTGCTATTTCTGCTCCGTATATTTCTTGTTCTAGGTAAGCTTCGTATTGTTTGTTGTAGGTAATTGCTTGATTTTGTTTTGCTTGTGCTTCAAAAAGATAACCTAGTATTATGAATATTATAATTAGTATTATTGCTGTTATTAGTAAAAATGTTCTTTTCAATTGTTTTTCCTCCCCTAATTATAACTTTTTTTGTTGTATTATGCAATATTTTTTATTTGTTTTTTTATTGATAATTTACTGTTATTTTTGTTATTATTCCAGTTTCGGAATCTCTTTCTATACTTGTTACTTTATATTTTTTTAATGTTCCATCGGCTTTAAAAGAATTTTTTAGGATATCTTCACTGTTTTCTTGTATATCACTATTATTATTTTTTGTTATAGTTGTTAGTCCTTCGTATTTTTCCATGTTTATTAAGTTTCGTATTGTTATTATACCTTGAGCTGTTACATATGTTGTTCCATTTTCGGTTATAAAATTTTTTGTTATTTGGTCATTGTATTGTTGAATTTGTTCTGTATTCCATCTTTTATAATATGCTTCTGATGTTTGACTAAAATTACTTGCTAAATACACTCCAAGTGATATTATAAGCATTCCTATTAATATTGTTCCTGCCATAAGCAAGGCTTTTGATGCATTTTCCACATTTTTCCCCTTTCAGGTCTAACTTTTTATTTCAAAATTTATTTGATGCACTCTTCCATCTACGTAATCTATTCCTGTACATCTAAATACAGTTGTTTTAAATACTTTAAATGCTGATTCTACATAATATATTGCACTATTTCCTTTGTCTTCATATGTTTCGCTAATAGCATTTATCGAACTAAAAGCAGTCACAATTTTATTGTCCATTTTTAATGTATCATCATTTTTCCAACTCCCAAGATTTGTTATTCCACTCAGTCCAATCCTATCTTTGCTTATTTCACTAATACCAGTAGCACTTTTCGGCACACTTTCTACAGGATCGGTTTCACCTGTTTTTAAATTCAATTTCGTTATTTTTGTATCAAAAGTAGTAGAACCACAGTTTATAGTTACATTTACATAAAATTTATTGGCTGTGTCCATAGTCTCTACTGTTTTATTATTTTGTATTGCTTTGTTTACTACTGTTATAATATCTGATCCAAATAATGCTTTTTTATTATATGCTTCCCATTGTTGATTAAATTCTTGCAGTTGTTCTGCTTCTAATCTTTTTTCTTGTGCTAATTGATTTGATGAAATATTCGAAAGGAGTAATCCTAATAGACTTAATACTAGTACTGCTAATAATATTCCACCTGCTATAAGCAAGGCTTTTGATGCATTTTCCATTTAAATTCTCCTCTCTTTTGTATTCTAAATTGTTGATGACATAGTTGAAAAAGCGTCTGTCATGCTTAATAATCCAATTGCTACTAATGGAACTATTAAATATCCTACAAATAGTAATACCATTGGTGTAAATCCTACTACTTTTCCTATTAGTCCTTTTCTTGATATT
>CAYZTN010000070.1:0-4653 GCA_964481385.1 uncultured Clostridium sp.
AATGTATAGACAAAATGTATTTATGATATTTTGAAATAATCTGATATACACAAGGTAAGATTAAAACTTTACCTTGTAAGAATATTTTAATAGGCAAAGTGCAATTTGTCAATACATAAATTTTAGAAACAATTAAATAGTGTCATAGTGTCTGACTTGTTTTGACTAATAAACGCCACTAGTTGCAGTTGACTTTTACATATTATTGTAATAGAATATACGAAAGTAAAAAATATTACACAACTTTCAAATTGTGACAAAATATATGAAATAAATGAAGTATAATACAAGCTATAAATGAGGTAGAGGTGTAGAAATTATGGTATTAGAAAGAAATGATATGGTAGAAGAAAGAGTAAATATTAGGCCAACAAGATTTGGAAAAATAACTAAGGTGTTTAATTCTATTTTTAACTCTGTAAGTTTGCCATATATTATATTATTAATATTAACATGTAATATAACTGTGTTTGGAGATAAGCCATTTGCATATGTAATGCTCGCAGTAGCAAGTTTATTTAATATTCCGCTACTTGTGCCACTAATTGCAACTATGGTAGGTTTTGTTTTGTTTAAGGAAACGTCTACTATGTACACTAGTTATTTAATAACATATTTTGTATATTTAATATCTACTGTACTAATTAATATAGATGGAACATCTAAAAAGTATTCTACAATTATTCGTTTGGTAGTAGCCTTTGTAGTGTCAGTTGTATGTATAGGGGTGTTTAATGGCTTTAGTGTAATGTATATATTACGTTCATTAATTACTTTACTTACAATATGCGCTTTTTATCCTGTGTTTGCAAGTGGTAATTCAATGTTATATAACATAAGAAAAACAATTATATTTTCAAAAGAAGAAATAGTATCTTTTGGAATTGTAATTGCTACAGTTTTAACAATGTTATCCAATGTTACAATATATAACTTTTCAGTGTCAAACGTACTACTATCTGTTTTAATTATTGTTTTGGCATGGAAGAATGATTGGGTTGTAGGTACAGCATCTGGCGTGATAATTGGACTTGTATATAGCGTAATAACAGGTGAGACGACTCTCACTATAACAATGTGTGGTTTTACTGGACTAATCGCGGGTACGTTAAGTAGATTTGGCAAGTTACCAGTAGTTATATCATTCGTGATAGGAAATTTAGCATTGTCATATTTGTATACGCGAGACATTATGCTTTGGACAAAACTTGCGGAAGTGTTAATTGCTTCAGGAGTTATAATGTTTCTACCTAAAAAAGCAATGTTAAAGTTAGAAGAAATATTTAGTGTAAGTAATGGCTTACCAGTAGGGTATGAGAACCAATTAGGACCTGCTAGTGAAATGAAAAATAGGATTGGTGCAATAGGTGAAGTTTTTGATAATCTAGCACATATAACAACTCCAGTAAGTGAAGAAACAATGATGGAGACGACTAATGTAATCGAGAAATATTTACAAGATTACAAGAAAAATGAGTGTATAAGTTGTCAAAATAGGTTTAATTGTTTAAGCGAGGAGGAGTTAAAGACTGTGTCTAGTCATTTAGCAAGAAGACTTGAAGAAAACAAATGTATAACTCGCGAGATGTTACCTATAGATTGTAGTATGGCAGATGATGTTATATCTGATATAATAGAGATATATAACAATATGAAGCTAATGAGAGTTATTAGACAAAAAGAAAATGAGATGAATTTAAAACTTGCTGAAGAATATAACGTTGTGTCTAAGTTGTTAAAAAATGTGGCAGGGCAAAAGCCATCAAAGCTAAGTGATACAAATAATCAAAAACAAAAAAGAATAAGAGAAGAACTAAGATTTTTAGGATATACTGTGTATGAAGATGTGTTCTATGAAGATGAAAGAGATATATCTTATGAGTTTATAACAGATATATTAGTAGATTTTGAAAAGAAAAAGCTTGAAATACAAAGAGCAGTAAGTAGCGTTGTGGGTACAAAGATGTCTATAAAGCTTATACTAAATAGTAGTAAAACGGAAAAGTCTAGAATTAAGCTTGTTCCAAGTAGTAAATATATTTTAAATGCTGTTGTAAAGCAAGTTAAAAAAATAGATAGTACAATGAATGGTGACTCATATATTGTGACTGAGCTTAAAGATAATAATAAAATAATAGCAATAAGCGATGGAATGGGGTCAGGTGAGAAGTCAAAGGAAGCAAGTCTTGCAGTGATAAACATGATAGAGAGTTTAATTAAAACGGGAATAAATAAGACGGATATTGTGAATATAACAAATAAAGTTGTAAGAGCAAGAGATGGTGGTACAATGTCTGCAACACTTGATATGTGTGTGTTAAATGAGAAAAAAGATGTGCTTGAATTTGTAAAGCTTGGAGCTGCTCCGTCATATATAATAATGGACGGAATTGTAAAGAAAGTAGATATTAATGGAGAGACACTAGGAGTTTCAAAAGAAGCTATTTATGCGAGTTATAGTCACGAGGTGAAAAGAGGCACCTATGTTATAATGTTGTCTGATGGTGCTGTTAGCGAAGTTAATGAAAAAACAATTCAAAATATTATAGATGAGTTCGAAAATGAATTAAATGAATCCAAGCTTATGGACGGTTTGATGGAAGTATTAATAAATAGTCAAAGTAAGCTTGTTTTAGATGATATTACGGTAATAACTGCTAGAATATCTTAGTTAATAATAAAAAGTTAAAAATAGAAGGTAAGGAAAATTTTACCTTCTATTTTGTCATATTTGCTATATCACGAATTACTTTAAATGCAATGTCTATGTCGTCACTACTGTGGTTTGCAAGTAAGTTTTTGGCCTTGTTGCTTGCGGATTCTCCAAATAATATGTAATCTGCAGACACTCCAGAGACTTTGCATATTTCCACAACTTTTTCTACAGTTAAGCCTCTTTTACCACTTTCAACAGTTCCAAGATACTGACTTTTCATTTTAATAAGGGAGGCAAATTTCTTTTTAGTCATATGCATCTTTTTTTCTCTTATTTCCATAACTCTAAGTCCTATTTCTTTTCTCAATTTTTCTTTATTCACATGTTTCACCTCTTAAAGTATAGTTTAGTACACTATTTGTTTAAAAACTTGTCTTTTGAAAATGAAGTAAAATGTAGAAATATGATGTTTCGTGTGATATCATAATTGTTGTTAGGGGTGGACAAAATGGAAGATAAAACAATGTCAATTTTACTGATAGAAGATGATGAGTTAGAATGTCAAAGATTTAAATCATATACAGAAAGTATAGGAAATGTAAAAATAGTAGCGATTACTAATTCTAGTGATAAAGCTATAGAACTTTTTAAGAGATATACGCCAGAGGCAATTGTGTTAGATATTGAGTTACACAAAGGTCAAGGTTCGGGAATAGAGTTTTTAGAAAAAGTAAAGGAACACATCGGTAGTTTTAAACCAATAATTATAGTTACAACAAATGCGTCATCTACAGTATTGTATGATAGATTGCATGATGAGGGTGCTGATCTTATATTTTATAAGCATCAAACAGATTATTCACCAAAAATGGTAATATCTGCGGTGCTTTCTTTAAGAAGAGCACTTCATAAATTTAGTTCAAGCGGTGATATACATATAGAAAACGAAGCTGAAAAAGAAGCGAGAATTTCAGATATGATAAATGCTCAGTTAGATTTAATAGGAATAAGTCCACATTTGAAAGGTAGAGATTATATTCATGATGCAATACTTTATTTAATACAAGAGAAAGTAAAACAAGATGATGAAACTGTGTATAATTATTTAGCTAAAATACATAAAAGAACAGCAAGCAGTATTGGAAGAGTTATACAAACTTCAATAAATAGAACTTGGAGAAAAATGTCACCAGAGGATTTAGAAATGTATTACACAGCTAAAGTAAGTTATGATACAGGTGTTCCAACTTCTACAGAGTTTATATATTACTATGTAAAGAAAATACAAAAGCAGATATAGCAATAATACAAAATTCGACATAATTCGACACAATTCAACAAAATAGTACAACCACAAATCACTTAGGTATACCTTACCTAGGTGATATTCTTTTACCCGTAAAGCACAGGTAAAGGGGTGAGTTGTATGTGGGAATTTATTGAATGGATAGGAAAAGTGTTAATTACTTGGTGTTAATGTAATAACATTTTAAAAGGAAGCAATAGTTGAAGGTATAGTTTACTGTTTGACTATTGCTTTTTTGATGTTATAATAGAGTATATGAGAATTTAAGAAATTATTTTATAGTTTGTTTTTGAAAAAAAGTATAAAGTATGTGTTATCATAATTTAAAAAGTTTGGAGCCGGAAAATATAAAGAGGTAAAAGGGAGGTTCGAGTTCGTATACTCGAGGAATATTCATGGATTACATAGTTAACTTTTTTAAGATGTTTGTTGTTTGTAATTTGACGTTTTACATATATTTTAGAATTATTGATAGTAAAGATATTAGTGTACAAAAGGTTATATTTAATATTTTAACTTGTGTATTGGTAGCTATAGTATATGTAATGATTTATTTAAATCTTAATTCTTTAACAGCAGTAATTTTTAGTGTTTTGATACAAGGAACGCTTTTTAGTTTTTATGTTGGAAAAAAAGTGTATATGATAAACTAAAATTGACCCCCTAATATAATTGAAAATTGACCCCCTAG
>CAYZTN010000071.1:0-4638 GCA_964481385.1 uncultured Clostridium sp.
AATACCTCCTTAACCCGAACTGTGTTCTCTTGACACAGTTAAGTTAAAAAGGTCCAAAATTTATATGTGTACATTCATGAGATGATTTTATAACAAATATTTTGCTTTTGCAAGAACTATTTTAGTAAAGTTGTATTAAAATATGTTTTTCATCATCTCTGCTACTTATATATCTTGCTAGTGAATAATAATTATATAATGATATAAGTTTTAATATACTCGCATTTTTCTTGCATAATAACAACTATTGTTATATAATTATTCAAAAATTGAAGGGAGGATTTTTTTATGCAAAGACGTGCAAGAGTAGATAACAATAACAAATTATTCTACACAACCGTAACCGTTATACTTGCTATTATAGTTATATTAGTAATTTTGATTGTGAAAAAAAATAATACAAACATAGACATATATACAGAAAATAATTTAAACTCAGGAGATAATTCCGTAGATAACATAGATAACGACAATATAGAAAATAACAATTCAGGAAATCCCAATAACGAAGAAAACACTGAGGTAGATAACACAATTATCAACGAATACGGCGTAAAATTTGAAAGTGCTAACGACACTGTTTACACAACAATATATCTAAACATTAGGAAAAAGCCAAATCTTGAAGGAGATATTATATTTCAAGCTTCACCTGACACCAAATTTACAAGAATAGGTATAGGTGATAATGGATGGGATAAGCTAAAACTTGACTCTGGAGAATTTGCTTATGCTTCAAGTGAATATTTGACAACAAAAAATGCAAAAGATGGCACAACTGGAGAAGGACGCCCAATAGCCGAGTCAACTGGCGTATCCGTTTCAAACACTCCAGTAGATACTAAACATTACACAGGAAATACTTTAAAAGCAGGCGTAACAGAAAAAAAGGCTGACAGTTTCTTTAAGAACTCTGTGTTTTATGGTGACTCTGTAACGCTAGGATTTCAAAACTATGTATCGAAACAAAATAGTGACTTTTTAGGCGGAATGATAGTTTATGGCATGGGAAGCTATGGACTTGGAAATGCACTTAAGGCTGTAAGTGCTACTTCAATACACCCAACATACAAAGGTTACCAAACTCAACTTTGGGACTTAACTTCATACTTAAAGGTAGACAAAGTATTTATGATGTTTGGAATGAACGACTTAGGACTTTATGGTGTAACGGACTCTATAACAAATTACAAAACTTTAATTGATGCAATTCGTGAAAAGAATCCAAATGTTAAAATATACATTTTAACAACAACACCAATGACTAAGTCATACCAGTTACAACACTTAAACAATTCAAATATTCGTTTATTTAACAACAAAATAAGGGAACTGGCTTCGTCTTGGAATGTAACTGTAATAGACGTAGCTTCATACTTAATGGATAGTAATGGTTATTTGAAGTCTGAATATGCAAGTGACGGAAAATATCACTTAACAGAAGCTGCATATAAAGAGTGGGTTAAGGTTTTAAGAAGCTTTGCTTCAGAGAACATATAACTATTTAAAATGGAGGTAAAATATATGAAAAAAGTAATCTTAATTGTACTTGCAGTAGTTGTAGTAGCACTAGTTGCTGTGCTTGCACTTACTGAAAATAACGATAACAATTCAAATAAAAGTGTCACTTGTCAAGAATTATATGAAAAAATTAAAAGTGCTGTAACTTTACCAGAAGAAATGGTAGCAAGAAGCAGCTCTGACTTAGACATGAGATATGGCATTGATACTACAAAAGCTACAGACTATGTGTTTATGGCAAACGCAACATCATATTATGTAGACGTGATTGCAATATTTAAAGTTGAAAACGCGAACGACAGAAAAGAATTTGAAACTAGCTTATCTGCTATTAAAAAACAAGCAGAAGACTCAATGAATAACTATGACGCTGAACAATATAAAATTGCAAAAGATGGAGTAGTTTATACATCTGGCGAATATGTAATTTTAATTATGACATCTGACGTAAATGGCGTTAAAAATGTAATTAAAGAAAATATATAACATACAAGGAGACACATATGGTATTTAGTAGTTTACCCTTTTTATTTGTGTTCTTCCCTATTACATTTATATTATATTTTATAGTACCAAAGAAGGCGAAGAATATTCTCCTTCTTATTGCTAGCCTTATATTTTATGCTTGGGGAGAACCTGTATATGTTTTTCTTATGATAGCTACCTGTTTTGTAGGATATATAACTGCACTATGGATGGAAAAATATCCTGAGAAAAACAAAATTATTTTAATTGGAACACTTATCTTCTATTTAGCAATACTTGGCTTTTTCAAGTATGCAAACTTTTTAATAGATAATATAAACATGGTATTTAATTTAAGCATTAACGCTTTAGAGTTAAGCTTGCCTATCGGCATAAGCTTTTATACATTCCAGATACTAAGCTACAGCGTAGATGTATATAGGAAAGACGTAAAAGCAGAGAAAAACTTTTTCTATTTCACAACTTACGTATCACTTTTCCCTCAACTTATTGCAGGTCCTATTGTAAGGTATGAAACAATAAGCGAGGAATTACATAATAGAACAGTAACACTTGAAAAGTTTTCACAAGGTTTTACAAGATTTATACTAGGAGTTGGCAAAAAAGTTTTAATTGCAAACAATATTGGTGCGCTATATAACAGTATTAGTGCAGGAGACGGCATTACAGTTCTACATGCGTGGCTTGGAACTATAGCTTTCGGCTTTCAAATTTATTTTGATTTTTCCGCATATTCAGATATGGCAATAGGTATGGGAAAAATGCTTGGCTTTAGTTTCCTTGAAAACTTTAACTACCCATATATAGCAAATTCGGTTACAGACTTTTGGCGTAGATGGCATATGTCTCTATCCACATTTTTTAGAGACTATGTATATATACCACTTGGCGGAAACAGATGTAGCACAAAAAAACATATACGTAATATATTAGTAGTTTGGGGACTAACAGGGCTTTGGCATGGTGCTAGTTGGAATTTCATAATTTGGGGATTATATTTTGGAGTTATACTTTTAATAGAAAAGTTCTTGCTTAAAAAATACATAGAAAAATGGCCTAATATATTACGAGTGCTTTACACAGATTTTTTAGTGCTAATTAGCTGGGCAATATTTGCATTTGACGACTTTGGAGCATTAACTAATTGGTTTAGTAAGTTATTTGGTATAGGTAATACATTTGCTTCTAAGGAAGTTATATACTATTTGAAAAACTACTGGTTTATATTAGTTATTTGTATAATAGGCTCTACACCACTTATGAAAAAGTTATATGAAAAGTTAGCTAAAAAGTGTGAGAAAAACAAAGTACTTGCTGTGTTATTTGATACAATGTCAATTATTGTGTGTATCGCTATATTTGTACTTAGCATTGCATATTTAGTAAACTCTTCATACAACCCATTCTTGTATTTTAGATTTTAGGAGGTAAACATGAAAAAATATTTTGGAATAATATTTAGTATAATAATAATTGTATTTTCTGTACTTTTCATAGCAACTCCTAAAGAAGAGTTTTCTGAAAACGAAAACAGATATTTAGCAGACTTTCCTACATTTAACTTAGATACATTAGCAGACGGAAGCTTTATGACAGACTTTGAAAAATATGTACAAGACCACTTCCCATTTAGAAAAGCGTTCGTATCAATTAAAACAAACTCAGAACTTGCAATGGGAAAGACGGAAAACAACAACGTATACATTGCTGCTGATGGATATCTAATTGAAAAGAATACGTACGTAGACGAAAAAAGACTTACACGTATTGCCAGCATGTTCAACCAGATTACAAAAGGAACATCGTACAAAACAACTGTAATGATAGCTCCTACATCAATTACTGTAAACTCAAGACTCTTACCTGCATTTGCTACTGAGTATTCTGAGCTAGATAGAATTAACAAAGTGTATTCAAAACTTGAAAACTGCAATACAGTAAACCTATACGAACCACTCAAAGAATTAAACGAACAAGGTATACAAGCGTATTACAAGCTTGACCACCACTGGACGACAAGAGCAGCATATGAAGCATATACCGCATTTATGAACGCAACTAATATGGAAGCTCTAGATTTAACTAGCTTTAAAGAAGAAGTTGTTACAGATAGCTTTTATGGCACAACATATTCAAAAGCAAATCTATATAACGTAAAACCTGACACAATTACAACATATACAAATCCAAACTATACGTTTAAATTAACTTATGCCAAAACAGGTAAAACAACAAACAGCTTTTACAACACAGAATATCTAGATAAAAAAGATAAGTACGCTATGTTTTTAGACGAAAACCAAGAACTAGTTGTTATTGAAAATGAAACAAAAACTTCTGGAGAAAACTTACTTGTGATAAAAGACTCATATGCAAACTGCTTTATACCATTTGTTGCATGTAACTTTAAAACAACACATGTGATAGATCCAAGGTATTATGTAGGAAGTATTACAGACTATATTAAAGATAACAACATTACACAAGTGTTAATACTGTATAACATACACACACTTGTCACTGACCAAGGCGTGTTTAATATAAAATAACTTTTAAAATTTAGTGTCATTTGGGACCAGGGTCATTTCATCGATTATTACAAAATTGTAATATTTCTAATAAATGGTTGTC
>CAYZTN010000072.1:0-4497 GCA_964481385.1 uncultured Clostridium sp.
TTTTAAAACTTTTAAATTTTTTTCAAAAAACTATTGACATTTAATAGTTGGTCTTTTGAGCCTTTCTGAACCCAGCAGTTTCCAGTATGGGTAAAATCCAGTAACCATATGCATAGAAAGTTCTACCGTCGCGTGCAACAAAGCCTACATAGCCGTTGTCATAGTTGTACGTTCCAATTTTCTTGACGATATCATCTTCGTAATAGCATAGATGATTAAGTGCTGCATTTAAGATGCGAACAGAATTATTGATATTGTCATATAATTTTAGCCCTTCCTCTGGAATTTCGTAACACCTTGCAAGAATTTCGTCAGGGATAGAGTAGCGCCCTTTGCTTAAAGCTATGCAGGTTTCCGTAAACTCAGCATATTTTAGTTTATTAGCAAATGCTTTAAGGCGAGACCACTCGAACATATCTGTTTGATCAAGAGGATAATATCCGCTACAAATCGGAGAACCAAAATTCTTTTTACTAAATCCGTACGATTTGAGAAACGCTTCCACCGTTTTTGTATGAGGCGTTACGTAAACATCATTGTCCAAAATAAGGCAAATAGCTCCACCTTCTGTGGCATAGCAATTATTGAATTCCGGTACCAAAGATGTGGTAGGAAAGTTGAAATAATCATCGGGACTTTCATTGCTACAATAGATAGGCATGCCGTTAGAGATTTCGAGTGCGAACATATTAGTAAAATCTGTTATTGTAAGTCTTTTAATGTAGTTAAGAAATTCTGAGCTAGTCATTTTTTCTCCTTATATAAAAATAATTAGTATTTCAAATATTAACTCTAAATTAAGAAGAATCCTTCCTATTTCTTCCTTAAAATTATTTTTAGAAGTTTAATAATTTGACAAAACGATTATACCATTTCCAAAAAATTATGTCAAGCGACGTGCAAAATGATGCATATAATTCAAGCACTGAAATACAAACTCTTTTTAATAAGTCGTCAATGTAATAAAAGTATGGAAATATAACTTGGCAATAGCCGATCTTTGTTATATAATAGTTTAAAGCAAAATATTAGGAAAGAGTGAGCAAAATGATGGCGATATTCGATTTGAAAGATAAATTAGAGTATGTAAATGAAGTGATGGAACTAGAACTTTTAGAGTGGGGAGACAATCCAAATTATGAAAAGGAAGAAAGAATTGCTAAAAAGACGAAAAAATATTTGGATAATTTGGACAATAGATATTTTTGCAAATTAATATTGATAAATGATAGCGAGTTAATTGGCTTTATTTCGATATTTCCGTATGATTGTGACGAATGTCCAGATTTAACGCCTTGGTATGCTACTATGTATGTAAAAAAGGAATATAGAGGGAATGGATATTCTAGGCTGCTAAATGACGCTATCTTAGAAGAAGCTAAGAAAAGATATATACATGAGTTATATCTAAAAACGACATTAAATAATTATTATGAAAAGTTTGGTGCTAAGTTTATAAAAAAGATAAGTGATGACGAAAAGCTTTTAAAGTTTGATTTGATGTAAAGGAGAAAAATTGTGAAAAGAATAGGTTTGTTATTTGATTTAGACGGTACTTTGTGGGAAGTAACACAAGTTACATATGAAAGCGTGAATGAAGTTGCAAGAAAAAATAATGTAAATGAAGTTGAAAAGTCGGTTATATGTAAAGCGTTTGGTTGTACAAAACTTGAATGTGCAAAAATGTATTTCCCAGATGTAGACACTGAGGAATCGCTAAGCTTGATGGGGAAAATATCTGAAATAAAAATAGCTAAATTAAATAATGTAGGCGGTAATTTATATCCTGACTTGGAAGAAAGTATAGTTAAATTAAGCAAAACATATGACTTGTTTATTGTTAGCAACACTTCAAAGGAAGAGTATATAGAGGCGTTTTTAAATACAGCTGGACTTAATAAATATTTTAAAGATTATATGGCATCAGGTTCTTTACGGAATGACTAAAGCTAGTGCAATTAAGAGCATGATGGACAAGCATTGCTTAGATAAGGCAATATATATTGGAGATACACTAAAAGATAAAACTGCAGCACAAGATGCTGGCGTGCCATTTATTCAAGCAAGATATGGTTATGGTGAAAAGCTAGATACAAAGTATTATATAAACGGCTTAAATGAGTTAAGAGATGTAGTTAATAATGTTTTATATGAGGGTAGTTTGAAATTACAGAATTTTAAAAAAAATACGATAAGTTGCAAGAAAAGTATGGAGCTAAAGAGTTAGATTCTATATATAACGGTGGTTGCGAAAGTAATCCAAATATATGTTTTGTTTTTATGAATCCTACTGGAAAAAATATTGCGAGTGCAAAAACTTGGAATGGTAGAAAGTCTCCATGGTTAGGTACTAAAAACATATGGAAGCTTTTTTACAATGTAGGGTTATTAAGCGAAGATACTTTTAATAAAATACAAGAAAAGAAACCTAAAGATTGGGATTATGAATTTTGTGATTATGTATATGATGAAATTAAAGATAACAAGCTGTTTATAACAAACTTAGGTAAATGTACACAACTAGATGCAAGACCGCTCTCAGACGATGTGTTAAAGCAATATCTAGACCTGTTATTTCAAGAGATAGATATAATTAAGCCTAAAGTAATAATAACGTTTGGAAATCAAGTAAGCTCAATTATTTTAAACAAAAAAGTGTCTGTATCTGAAAGCAGAAAAAAGTTTTATGAATTAGATGTTAAAGGTAGTTTGTATAAAGTATATCCGGTGTATTATCCTGTGGGGAACGGTATATTTAATATAGACAAGTCTATAGAGGATATAAAATGGATAATAGAAAGTGAGAAAATAAAATAATGGAAAAAGTATTTAATAAATTAGTAAGGAATAGAATTCCGGAAATGATTGAAAATAACTGTGAAGTACCAGTTACACGTGTGTTAGAAGACAAAGAGTATAAAGAAGAATTGCACAAAAAACTAAAAGAAGAAGTAAATGAAGTAATTGGAGCTGAGACTCATGATGAAATTATAGAAGAACTTGCAGATGTTTTTGAAGTTATGAGAGCTTTAGTAGAGCTAGAAGGAAGCAGTATTGATGAGGTTAAAGAGATAGCTGAAAACAAAAGGATTAAACGTGGAGGATTTGAAAAAAGAATATATTTGGAAAAGAAAATGATACCGGATGTGGAGGGCTAGACTTTTTAAAGTGACTGAACTTGTTGTGTCAAAAAGCAGTAGAGCAAATGGTGTGGGTAGTGTTCTTTTGAAAGCTATGGAAGACTATCTAAAGTCAGTTGGTTGTGAGGATATTCTTTTGGCAGTATTTGCGTATAACAATAAAGCTATAGATTTTTATAAAAAGCATGGATATCATATGCGTATGATAGATATGACAAAAAAGTAGAATAAGAAATTCAATAAAGGTTTGTCTTTTGTGTGCAAGAGGCAAATCTTTTAGATAAGGAATAGAAGCGAGTAAATTTGTTAAAGTTATAGATGGAATAACGTCAAATGCTGGTGGGTTTGTCGAACTTGGTCGAACGATTGTGTAATAAATTTAGAGAAAAAACTTGACTAAGTAAACAAATGTTTATATAATGTTAGCAGAAAATGAAGCAGACAAGTGTAATTTTCAAAAAGTGTAAAGAGTAAATACTACTAATATTGTTGTACTAATTTTTATATGTAAAAAATACTAAAATTTTAAAGAAAACAAGTGAAATAACGATTTATGGAAAACTTATATATAAAATAATAAAGGAGGTAACGATGAATAATATAATTGAATATAATGAAACAATTTTTGAAATTATAAAGCATATTGATGAATACGGAATTGAGTTTTGATATGCTCGCGAATTACAAAATGTACTAGAATATAGAAGATGGGATAAATTTTGTAATGTAATAAGAAATGCTCAAAAAGCATGTGAAAACAGTAATTATGAGGTTTTTGAACATTTTTCCCAAGTGGGAAAAACATCAAAAATGCCAAATGGTGGAGTTAAAAATTTATTAGATTACAAACTTTCAAGGTATGCTTGTTATTTAATAGTACAAAATGCTGATCCTAAAAAAGAAGTGGTTGCTTTAGGACAAACTTATTTTGCTATTCAAACAAGAAAGCAAGAAATTACAGAGCAAGAATATGATTCTTTATCAGATGATGTAATTATACACTACAAAAAGTTGCATCATCAAAAATATGGCTGAATTTCATAATGCAGGATATAAAGGATTATATAACGGAGAAACAGCAGATGATATTTTTAAAAGAAAAGGCTTAAGATATAGAGAAGATATTTTAGACAATATGAATGAAGATGAGTTAGTAACTAATTTATTTAGGATAAATCAAACTAAAAAAAAATAATAAGGGATAATGTGCAAGGCGAAAAGGAAGCTAAAGATGTACATTATGAAGTAGGAAAAGAAGTTAGAAATACAATTAAAAAATTAGGTGGAATGATGCCAGAAGAAATGCCAACACCTAAAAAGAGTTTAAAAGAACTTGAAAGAGAAAAGAAACAATTAG
>CAYZTN010000073.1:0-1427 GCA_964481385.1 uncultured Clostridium sp.
ATACTTCAATGTTTCTACGCTTTTTTTAATTTTTTTCATTCTTTTGTCCTGTTGTGTTGACTTTTCAGTATTATTGTATTTCAACAATTTCTTGCCATAATCTATAATCATATGAGTATGAATAGCTATTAGCTGCTCCCACAATATTATAGAAATATACGCTATCATCTTTAATATCCGCAAATTTTATTGCACTTTCTGGTAATTTCTCTACATATGGTCCTCTAAATGTCAATGCATTAACCATTTCTACTACATCTTTTCTTAATGCATATTCATCTGGTTTTGATTCATATTTTACAATTACATTTTGTCTCATAAGTTCCATTATATAATCTTTTTTATCAGTTAAATCACCAAAACTATCTTTTAATACACTCTTATACAAGAATGTTGGTTTTGTTACTGTAAGTTTTGCGTCAGATATGTATGTTGAAGCTTGTGCAATCATTTGTATAGCATCTTCCATCAATATTGGATTATTAGGCTTAAATGAACCATCTGGAAATGCTTGAATTATATCTGTTTCACTTAATGCTGCTACCGCAGATCTTGCATATACTGGAATTGTTTCCCAATCTTTATATTGCTTGTATGCAGTACTATTTGGATTAGCCACAACTATTCCACAATCCGCTAACAATTTTGCAAACTCAGCTCTTGTAATTTTATCTTCTGGTCTAATTGAGTTTGAACTATCTATAGCTGAAAGATAACCTTTATATGTTCCTTTCTTTCCAGGTGTTTTATCAATATATAGTTGTCTCATGTATGAATATGAAGTGTTTCCTCCTGCTGTTGTTTTTAATGTAGCATAGAATACTTTAGAAATATCTTTACTGTTTACAAGATCCGAATCTTCGTAAAATTTAACTCTTACATATAATCTACAATATGCTTTGCTTTCAATTTTACCCAAATCCCATTCAATAATTGTTTCTTTATCTGTTTTGCTCTTTACATAACCATTTCCATTTATTTCTTCCACATCAACTTTATATGGTATTGTTAATGTAAACTTAACATCTGGTGCTGGTGCAGTACTTCCATTATAGTATTCTACCATGTAAGTCATTCTTTCATCTTCAGCTACATAATTGTTTTCTTGTACATATGATGCTGTATATTTTTCAGCTCTTAACCAAGATGAAAAATATGTAATTTCATCATTTATATCACCTAATAAAGATAAATCATCTATACAGTCAGCTTTTATAGTTGGTTTTACTGTAGGTGTTGTTGGCGTTGTTGGTGTTGTTGGTGTTGAAGGCGTTGTTGGCGTTGAAGATTTCATTATGCTAAACTTTGGTGAAGATGTTGCAACATTTACATTTCCTGCTGCATCTTTTGCCACGCCTTTAGCAATAGTAATTGAATAACCTGACGCTACACTACCTTGAATATTACTTAATGTAACTGTTCTTGTC
>CAYZTN010000073.1:1527-4418 GCA_964481385.1 uncultured Clostridium sp.
TTTAATCCTGAACCTGTCACTGAAACATCTGCTGTAAATCCATTTAATGTTATATTTTTTGATGTCAAATTAACTTCTGTTACTGCTTTATTGTCACTAAATGTTAAAACATAAGTTATTGTTCCATCTCTATATACTCCAGTTGAAGATGGATTTCCTATTGTAACGACAGGTGCTATAGTATCTGTTTCTACAGGCTTTAATATACTAAACTTTGGTGAAGATGTTGCAACGTTTACATTTCCTGCTGCGTCCTTTATAACACCATTACTTACGGTAATTGAACATTGTGTGCCAACATTACCCTTTATATTACTTAATGTAACTGTTCTTGTCTTTAATCCTGAACCTGTCACTGAAACATCTGCTGTAAATCCATTTAATGTTATATCTTTTGCTGTTAAATTAACTTCTGTTACTGCTTTATTATCGCTAAATGATACAACATATGTAACAGTTCCATTGTTATATATTGAAGATGGAGAAGCATCTCCTATTGTAACAACAGGCGCTATTGTGTCTGTTTCTACAGGTTTTTCTGGATTTATAGTAAAAGCATTTGATGTTGATTCGTAACTCTTATTTCCAGCCGCATCAACAGCGATTCCTTCTTTTACTACAATATATTTATTAGCAGAAGATGAATTACTCTTTACATTTGTGAATGTAACTTTATTACCACTTACACTCATCGTACCAGTAAAGCCTTTCATTTCTATGTAATTACTATTTAAATATAAATTTGTTACCCCAACGTCATCACTCGCACTAATAGTATATGTAACGCTTCCACCAGCGTCTATCGCTTTAGGGTTTGGTCCCTCGATTTTGATTGATGGTGGAACCGTATCTTTAGGCTCTGATATTGTAAATGCATTTGATGTCATTTGATAACTCTTATTACCTGCAACATCAGTTGCAGCGCCTGCTTTCACTACAATATATTTATTAGCTGAAGTTGAATTACTCTTTACATTTGTGAATGTAACTTTATTACCACTTACACTCATCGTACCAGTAAAGCCTTTCATTTCTACGTAATCACTATTTATTAAAAACTTATCAACTTTTCCATCATCAGCTGCACTAATAGTATATGTAACACTTCCGCCGACCTCTATTGCCTTAGGATTTGGTCCCTCGATTTTGATTGATGGTGGAACCGTATCTTTAGCTTCTGTTATTGAAAATGCTGGTGACGCCACTTGATAGTTCGTGTTGCCTGCATTATCAACCGCAGCACCCGCTTTCACTACAATATATTTGTTAGCTGAAGTTGAATTACTCTTTACATTTGAAAATGTAACAGTATTTCCAGATACAGACATATCTGCAGTAAAACCTTTCTGCTCTATATAGCTATTGTTTAGATACAAATTTTTCAATCCGCCATCATCTAATGCAGTGATTTGATACGATACTGTACCTCCGTCTACTACGCTTTTAGAACTTGGTCCCTCAATTTTGATTGATGGTGGAACCGTATCTTTTTCCTTTATTGTAAACGCTGAAGAGGTCACTCTATAATTAGTACCACCTTTTGTAGATACTGCCACCCCGGCATTAATAGATATGTACTTGTTTTTTTCATTATTTGTACTTTTAACATTAGATAATGTTATTGTCTTCCTACCATTTTTAGGTCCTGTTATGGAAATATTGGCTGAAAAATTATGTAAATTTATGTCTGAATTAGTAATATTAAAACTTTCGATACCGTCATCAGAACTAGCATTTGCATAAAATTCAACTGTATCTCCTTCATTAATTTCTCCTGTTACTGTACCAGTTATTGATACGGACGTAGGCAATGCCCCTTCTATTTTGCTAGAGCAGATTAACATTACCGCCATCAATACTGTAAGCAATATTCCTTTCTTTTTGATATTCATTTTCTACCTCCAATTATTTCATTAAACACAATTTGATTTTAACACACTTTACATAAAAAGTCAATGTGTTTTTACAAAAAGTTAGGACAATCGCGTAAAAAATTTAACATGCACCTTAAAATAATGTTATTACAACTATATGAATTTAAATGTTTGTACAGTTATATCCATATGTTCCAATACTTCTCCACCTTAATACCGATTTATTACTCAAACTTTCAAAATTGCAATTTAAAATTTGTTATTTTTTACCAGTATTTATTTTGCATTTTTTCACAAATTATTAGTGTAAAACTTATTTCCTGTTTTACTAAATAAATTCTTAGGAGGTGAATTTATAATGGCAAGTTCAAAGGCAAACCCAAACGCTAAAGCAGCTCTTGATAAAATGAAATATGAAGTAGCTACAGAAGTAGGTGTAAACTTAAAACAAGGTTACAATGGTGACTTAACTTCTAAGCAAGCTGGTACAGTTGGTGGTTATATGGTTAAAAAACTTATAGAAAAAGCTGAATCTAATATGTAATTTTGCTTTAAATTTAAGTTTTGAAAAGAGACGGCGAAGTGCCGTCTCTTAAATTATTTACTTATATACTTCTTTATTTTCTTTATACCAATTAACAAGACTTTCTATTCATTGTTCAAAAGTTACCTTTTTAGAATTATAAAGTTACACCGTTCATTATAAGTCTAAACTATCTTTGTTTAACAAAAACTCCTCTAAACTTATTATTAAAATTCCATCTTCATTTCTCCAAAGATTTATATCATCTTTAACAATAATTATTTTTTTGAAACTATCATCTATATTAACTAAAGATTTTTGTTCTTGTTCCATTTTTTCTTTATTTGGAATCGCAAAAGCGGATTGAATATAATATCTTTTACTTCCTTGATTACATACAAAGTCTACCTCTAATTGTTTTCTTATTGTTTTATCTGAACTATCTTTTTCAAACTTTTCAACAACACCTACATCTACATTATATCCTCTGACTA
>CAYZTN010000074.1:0-3556 GCA_964481385.1 uncultured Clostridium sp.
ATCCCAAAACGTCCCAAATGACACTATTTAATTTTTTGTAACTAGTTTTTTTGTTGTCATGTTATCAATAAACAGATATATCAAGCAGTTTTTCATTTCCAGCTAAATATAATCTTCCGTCTTCGCCACTAAACATTAATGGTATTATATCTTCCACTCCATCTGCTTTAACTTTAATACAAATCTCTGCATGTGTGCTTTCGGCCATATAATCTAGTTTTAAAACAAAACCTTCGTTCAAAGTTTCGCCTAATTTATCAACTATTTTAATCTCTCCTTGTTCATCTATGTAACAGTCATATATTTCTATTTCTACATTTGAATTTTTAGGAAGAATTACAAAAGTTATTCCAATACCTTGCTCTTTACTTAACTCTTCTCTATAATCTAATTCTAACAAATTATCTAAAACTTCTTTGCTAACAAAGTTCTTAGCTATAAATTCACTTTCTTTATCTTCTTTAATATACCCAATTGCTACTATCTGGTTATCTGTAAGTTCAATCTGTGTTCCTCCCATTAAGTTTCTCTCTACCATTTCACCTTTTATTAAATCTACCTTATGACCTGAAATTAAATCTTGTGCTATTCCAGTTTCTTCTTCAAACTCATAGTGTGCAACAGTTTCATTGTTTTCATTATTTACCACAGCAATAAACTTAGTCCCTTCATAGTAACAGTTTACCATTTCCACATCACACACTTCGTATTTTGCAATTATTTCTGCCCATTCTTTTGACGTCATTCCTCTAAACTCAACGCCCTCAGCGTTTTCCATTCCACCTTTATCTGGAACGAACATAAAAAACCTAGTATAAATCAGTACTGCAACTATTCCAATTACAACAGTTGCCGTCACACCTATAATTATTCCTATTAGCATTTTTTTCATTATAACAGCTCCTTATAACTTGCTTTTTATATCTTCGAGCTTTTTATCCATAAAACTTACATTTCTAAGCGCACCAGATACTCTTTTATTGTTTGCGCCTTCAATATTAGACCTTTCTAGTTTTCTTAGTTTTTTAACATACACATCTTGTGTTTGCAAATTTGACATGTTGCTCTTTGTTTCTGCTTCGTGACGATGCCTTGCTGATGTATTTCTATATTTGCCATATATAGCAAAATAATATATAACTCCACTTAATAAAAATAGCCACGGATACCAAGAATCATCTTCACTTACAATGAAAAATGTTAATATAGCTGCAAGAAGTCCAAAGAACTCCACAATTAAAGATACTAAAAACAATTTTGGCTTATGCACAGGCACGCTTCCTATTGTTTCTTTTGTCCTTGCATTTACTGCAACATAATGTAATAGATTCTCGTCTCCTTTTTTCTCTAAATAACTATATAGCCATACAGGTAAATATGCTGCTTTCCATTGTCTACCTTTTACGTCCATAGTCTCATTATCCCATCTAACGCCTCTATCATACTGCTTTAAAGTCTCATTTGCAGAAAATCTTGCAATGTCTTTGCACTGTTCATTAACTATAGGTTTCAAATTTTCTATGTTTACATCTCTTTTTTCTGATGTATAACCTTTTATATAATTTGAATCCCATTTCACACAGTTTTCGGTATCAAATGGCATAATTGCATTTATGATATTATTTGTCTTGTTTTTTCCGCTTTGGTCTAGTTTATCTTTGCTAGATTCTACAGTAAGTCCTTCTATTGTTAAATCGAAATCTCTTTCAACATCGTAAAGGTCTGCGTCATAATATGTTTTTCTTCTATCTCCAACTTCTTCTGTCCACCTTCTAGTTTCAATTTCACCTTGACCTTTTAAATTACTATGTACATTTGCGTCTATTATCATATATGGAAGATATACGCCCATTATATTTTCTGTAGAAAATTCTTTTTTAAATTGCGGATTTGCATAAAACTTCCTTTTTCCCACAAATTCTTCAATAGCAGTTGCTGCGTCTTTTTTAGATACGCTAAATGGTAATACTGTATCTGGCACTGCTCCATTTGGTATCTGCTCATTTATTGACAAGGTGTTCCTACACCAGTGACATCTAGCCTGAGTTGAATTTGCAGTGTCTATTACAACTTCTGCTCCACAACTAGTGCATTTTAATGTAATCATATCGTTATTTGAATCCCCTGAAATATCTGACGCACCAGAACCAATAATTTCTCCTGTAAGATTTGCAATATCTTGTTCCATCACATCAAACTTCTCAGGCTCAAATTGATGTCTACAAAAGTTACATCTTAACATCCCTGTCTTTATATTTAATGAAATATCTGTAGCACCACATTTAGGGCATTTATTTTGACCATCTTTTGCCCCAATGTCTGTTTGTATTATATTTTCATTTTCTTCCACAATGTTCACCCCTTTTTAGCGTAAATGCTTTCGCAACATATTTTAGCATTACGAAAGCATTTACAAGTTTAAATTATAACCCTAATAATTCTTTTTTCTTTTTATCAAATTCTTCTTGTGTTATTATTCCATCATCTAATAATTTCTTGAATTTTGATATTTCTTCATATGGATCTTTTGCAGCTTGTTGTGGTTGTGCTTGTTGTTGCAAGCCTCCCATTGCTCCACCTACTGCATTCATGCCCATTCCCATGAAAGCCATTCCTGCTGCTCCACCGCCATTTTCACCAGCTGCTTGGAAGCCACGTGCAACAGATTGTTGCATAAATGAATTGCCTCTTGCACCAGATAAAGCATCTGCTTTTTTAACATCGCTAAGTAGTTTCTTAGAATCTTCATCATATTCAATAGCTGCTATTGCAACTTTTACTATCTCTAGACCTCTTCCTGATCTCCAAGTATATCCTTCTTCAACAGCTTGTGATAAGCTTTGTGCAAAACCGATTTGGTCTCCTTGTATTTTTGTTATACGATTTCCTCTAGAAGGATCATTTGTGTAATTTGAAAATGCTGCTGACAAGCTTCCTACTACTTCATTAAATAATTGTTCGCCTGCTGGATTATCCATATCTGCAAAATCAAACACATCACTATCTGGTCTTAAATATTCCATTGGAACAAAGTTCTTTACAAATAACAATGGATCTACAATTCTTAATGTATATGTTCCTCTTGTAATTGCTCCAACTTGTGCATTCATGTATGCGTCATCCCAGTAAATCTCTGATTGAGTTCCAAATCTGTTTCCTGGTATTTCTTTTAAGTTAACATATATAACAGTTTGTTCACTACCTGGTACTCCACCGAATTTAAATCTTTCCCAAGATGTTTTTAATGTAGAAGAAAAGAAACCATCTCCTGCAAAAAAAGATTTAGAATTTTGGTCGTCTGATGAATATATAAATCCACCTGGCTCTGTAATACAGCCTGTTATTGCGCCATCTTGGAAAGTAAGTAGTGCTGTTCCTTCTGGAACTATTATTTTACTTCCATTTGATATAATGTTTTCAGATCCTTTTGTGTTTGATCCTCTTCCATTATCTGTTCCTTTTCTTTCTGCTCCAAATGTTGCAGCTGTTGCCGGTACATCGCTTCTTGGTACTATAAAATCTTTCCATTGATCTGCAAATGTTCCGCCAAGTGCTC
>CAYZTN010000075.1:0-3383 GCA_964481385.1 uncultured Clostridium sp.
TGTATATAAAATTTTCTAAAATTAATAAACCTTATATACATATTATACGAGGAGGAAAGTAAATGAAAAACAAAAAAGCGATATCACTAATTGTACTAGTAATAACTATATTAGTTTTAAGCATATTGGCTACATCAGTAATAGTAAGTTTATCTAATGCCAATATAATAGAAGAGGCAAGTGACGCTGTGAAAAAGACAGAGGCGCAACAAATAGAAGAAATGAAAGCGTTGATGTATACAGATGGAATTATGGGATATAATCCTGAACCACAAAAAATAGGTGATATAACGCTAAGCTGGAATAATGAAAAGAAAAAGGTAGTAGAAAAATTTAAGGGAGTTGTAATACCAGTCGGATTTTATTATGTTGGTGGAACTAAAGATACCGGACTTGTAATTTCAGATAATAGTGCAGACGAAAACAAAGGTGTTGCATATAAATGTGAAGGTAATCAATTTGTATGGGTGCCAGTAGAGTATGAAATAAAAGAAGGCGAAGTACCAGATGAAACAACAGGACTATATCCAAGTTTTACAGATGTGTTTAAAAGAGGAATGCCTGAAGAAACATATGAAGGTTCCGGTATATATAAAATGACAGGAGATGTTAGCTGTGTAGAGCCTTCGACTTATGCACAAGGTGGTTATGAAACAGAATATGACGAATATTATGAGATGTGTAGGTCAGTACAAGAGTATCAAGGTTTCTATATAGCGCGTTTTGAAGCTGGAGATGCAACAGGTGAAAGGAATGCATCATCTGGTGTAGGTACAGTAGTAAGCAAAAAAGATGTGCATGTATATAATTATGTACCATGGGGAAGCGAAATGAATGATATTGGTACAGAAGGAGCAGCATATTTGTCACAGAATATGTATAAAGACCATGCAGCAGTAGTGTCTACATTATGTTATGGGGTACAATGGGATACAGTAATGAACTTTGTATCAGATGAAGAACATGATATAAATAATTCTCTTTCTTGGGGAAACTATAGACACTCTACTGGTGCAGCACAAAAATATTCATATAGTTTAAATACATGTGGAAAAAATGATGCTTGGCAAGCAAAAAATATATATGATTTGGCTGGAAATGTGTGGGAATGGACTATGGAGACGAGAGCTGTTGGTGTTGCATATAGGGGAATACGTGGAGGATATTTTGGGCATACGGCTAGTACGGAAGATCTAGGAGCTGCTCATCGAATTGGTTTCTGGAAACAAGATGTTCATCAGGCGTATTACGAATGTGGTTTTAGAGTTACACTTTACTTAAAATAATTTAGAACAAACAATCAAAATGACATGAGATATCATTTTGATTGTTTATGGTTATTATAATTAACAAACAGTGTCATTTGAAAACGTCCCAAATGACACTGTCTGTTAATCCTATATTTCAAGTTCTATGTTGTACTCTTCTAACCACATATTTATTTGTATAATATATGCTAAGGTTTGAGGGTAGGTCATGAGTTGGCCGAACCAGTTTTCTTTTAAATTCTTGCCATGAGTATTTAGCATTTCAAACAGATATTTGACATTAATTATTTGTAATATAGGGGCTGTAGAACTTGTAATTATTCTTTTGAGTTCGTCTTCTAAAAGGTTTAAATATTCAGGATCATAAGTTTTAGGAAATGGAGATTTTTTTCTGTTTATTATTTCATCTGGAAGTTCGCTTTTAAAAGCTTCTCTTAGTAAATATTTTTCAATAGGTATATTGTTTGTGTCGTTTAAGCCCAGTTTATATTTGTAAGATAGGTTATATACATATTCAAATAGCTTTTTATCGGCGAAAGGTACTCTTACGTCTAGTCCGCTTAACATAGACATTCTGTCGGTTCGTTCAATTAAAGTGTTCATAAACCATTTAGTGGTAAGATAACAAGTTCTTCTAAATACATTTTCTTCAGGGTTACTACTGTTATACACTACGTTTGTTATAGTTGAGTTATATGCACGAAGAATATAGTTTTTAAGTTCTGTTTCAGATACTAAACTTTGTTTTAAAATATTACTTCTGGTATCAAAAGAACGAGACCAAGGAAAAGCTACAGAATGAAGCAGTTCTTCTTTGTAATACCAAGGATAGCCACCGAATATTTCGTCAGAACATTCACCAGATATACATACTTTGTAACCTGTATCAGCAATTTTTTTGCAAAAAACAAGCATTGATGAGTCAATATCTGCCATACCTGGCATATCTCTTGCAATCATAGCGCTTTTTAATGAGTTAAATAAATCTTGGTTGTTAAAATATATGTTTTTGTGATTAGTTTGAAGTTTCTCTACCATTATTTTAACGTAGTCGCTGTCTTTTGTAGGTTGGTATGCATTAGCGTTAAAGTCTGTATCATTACCTTCAAAATTTATTGAAAAAGTGGTGATATTTGGTATTTCTTTTTTTGCGAGCGTTGTAAGAACACTAGAGTCAAGCCCTCCAGAAAGCATTGTGCATACGGGAGTGTCTGATACAAGTTGACGTTTTAAAGAAGCTGTTACAATTTCTTTTACTTTAAAAATTGCTTCGTCTAGTGTATCAGTTATATGTTTTGTTTCTAAATCCCAATATTTTGTACAAATTAAATTTGCACCTGAATATATACCATAGTGACCAGGTAATATTTCATATATATTTTTGAAAAATGTTTTGCCTGGAGTATGAGCTGGCCCAAGTCCAAAAATTTCGCAAAGTTCATCTTTGCTAACGACTGGCTTTATATATTGTGATTTAAGTATAGCTTTAATTTCAGAAGCAAAACAAAAGTTACCATTTGTTAGTGTGTAAAATAATGGTTTTATACCTAGAGGATCACGAGCCAAAAATAATTCTTTTTTATGTTCATCTAGAATTGCAAAAGAAAAGATACCATCTAGCATTTTCAATGATTTTTCACCAAATAATATATAAGAAGCAAGAACGATTTCTGTATCTGAGTTGGTTTTAAAGCTATAACCTTTTTCAGTTATTTTTTTGTTTATTTCGTCTGAGTTATATATTTTGCCATTAAACACAATAGTGTATTTTTTCTTGTTGTGCTCAATTGTCATTGGTTGAACATCATTTTTTGTATCATCATCTTTAATGTGAAATTTCGATTGTCCTAATGATATATTTGAGTGAATATATACACCGTTTGCACTAGATTTATATAAAGTAAATGCCTCCAACATTGCAATGATAGTTTTGCTATTTTTAATTTTATCTTTTGAAACATATCCACAAATTCCGCACATTAATACCTCCAAATTTATTACAAAATATATATATTATATATTTGTAATAAATATACCAAATTGAGAAGGTTAATAAATAATGTTACTATTCACAGCTGATATGGCTTGTAACATTACTGTAATCAAAATTTAATA
>CAYZTN010000076.1:0-3344 GCA_964481385.1 uncultured Clostridium sp.
TTAAAAATTATGTCACCCAATATTCTTCAAAATCTATTTTTGTGATTTTATCCTGCGTCACTGACTATTTATATTCAAAATTCATTTCATAATTTTGTGGCATTTTGTTTCAAACATTTGTGGTACCATCCTATATCAAGATAGTAAATAAATCAAAGTATTTATTATTTCAAGCTTTTCTTGCTACTTATTATTATTGCATAAAATAACTTTCTAGCTATCCAACTTTTTTATGACTCTACACGGAACTCCTACCGCTACACTGTTTGATGGTATATCTTTATTTACAATACTTCCTGCCCCTATTATAACATTATCTCCAATAGTTACACCATAAAGCACAACTGTATTTCCACCTATCCACACATTATTTCCAACTGTTATACTTTTAGCATATTCTATTCCTTTATTTCTCTCTATGTATTCTAATGGATGACCTGCTGTATAAAAGCTACAGTTTGGTGCTACAAACACATTATCTCCAAACTTCACTTTTGCCGCATCTAATATTACCAAATTATGATTGGCATAAAAGTTTTCTCCAACCTCAATATTATATCCATAGTCACAATAAAACGGTGGCTCTATATACATATTTCCTTTATGGCTCTGTATAATCTCACCTAAAACTCTATTTCTTTTTTCCATATCTGATGGTTTTATGTTATTATACTCAAAACACTTATCTTTTGCCGCCATTCTTTCACTAATTAACTCTTTATCATAATTTGCATTATACAACTCACCTGCTAACATTTTATCTTTTTCAGTCATTTGTTTTCCTCCTACTTTAATATGTTTGTGATTATATATCAAAAGAAGGACTAATTCAATATATTGTCTTAGTCCATATTTTTATTATTTTATTTCTTAATTCCAAATAACTTTTTTATCTTTTTAATTAGTCTATTTATAACCGATTCTTTATATTCTACCATTTGCGTATTAGTTTCTTCTTGATGCTTTGTCACTACCACATTTTTCTTAAATATTTCATCAGAATCAAATTTAATCTGGAACGCATCTTGCCACAGCTTTTCATTTTTTGCATATACATCTTTTAATCTTTGTCTTTCCGCCTCGTCTTCACACCAATACTGTAAATTAAGTAATGCTATTATTGCTAAAGTTTCTTCCATTAAGTTTTGGTTTTTAATATCCTTATCTACACTTATGCCTTTTGTATATTGTTTATCTTTTTCTTCATTAAAAAATTCTCTTAATTTTTGTGGTATTTTATTTCTTTGTTCTTCTTTTAACAAACTTAAAAATTCATCAATTTCAGAATATGCTTTTCTTGTGTTTAATGATATTTCCATCTATTCTATCTCCATTTCTTTAGTAGCTTCTGGTTGGGTTCTAGCCCTAAGTCCTTTATTTAAACTATCCGCTGCTTTTTCTATGTTACTTTCTCTTGTACTAACCTCTGTTACCTCTACTGCACTCGTTAACATATCTCTGCCATTAACGCTTTTTAAAATGAAATCCGTTTCTTTATTAAAATCTTCATAAATTTCTTCTTCGCCTATATCTTTTAATGCTCTTCTTTCTTCTTTTTCATTCAACTCTGCTTCTAATTCTTCCGTTTCTTTGTTTTCTGCATTATCTTTTTCTATATGATCATCCTTAAATTCTTCTAAAGCATCTAAATATGAATCTAATTCTGATGCTATTTCTTTATAGCTTTCGGCACCCTCAAAATATTCTAAACTTAGCTTGTGATTTTCTAAATACTCGTCTATATCTATTCCAAATTTTTCTAATTTATCTCCGTATACTTGAGGAATTTTTTCTTTAAGATATGCTTTTAAAGTTACAATATCCACAGTGTCATCATAATATTTTCCTAATTCTTGTTCTATATCTAAATTTGTAATTTGAGGCTTTTTTCCTTTGTTATCATTTTGCTCGTAAATTTCTTCTTCGCCTATATCCCTTGCTTCATCTTTTAATGCTCTTCTTTCTTCTTTTTCATTTAACTTTACTTCTAATTCTTCATCTTCTTTGTTTTCCACAATAGCTTTTTCTTTATCATTGAAGTCGTTTTTATCTACATCTTTACATATATTCGCTTTTTCTAATTCCTCTAGTACAACCTCTCTATCAAATTCATCTTGTAAAATAGTTTTGATTGTTAAGTCTTTCTCTTTTAATATACTTTCTACTTGCTTTTGTATATTAGGGTCTTTGGCTAATATTGTTACACAACACTTTTGTATATCAGCTTTTTCAACTGTTGGATAAGGCATAAAACAATTATATGTTTCTTCGTTTATAAGTTCTGGTCCCATAACAAAAACAATATCTGTTGAATTTGCTCCTACATTCTCTCTTCCAAAACCACTTCTAGCCAACTTGCCATCACTATCATATATATCTCTAGTAAACTGTACATTTTGTGATGATGAACCACTTAATTTTGAAGTATCAATACCTTCTGCTTGCATTCTTTCTCTATTTAACAAGGAACCTGTTTCCATTATTTTCTCAAAGCTTTTCATAGAAGTTCTGTGATAATGTAACACTTTATCTCTTGATTTAATATTTTTCTTTCCTTCTTCTAAAACAAATGCCTGCAATTCATTTTTTTCTACACCAATTTTTTTAGCTTCTGATGCTATATAATGTTTAGCACTAATCTCGCCACTTGCACTCACATTCACGTAACCTGTTATTATTCCTTTTATATCTTTTTCATTTAAGTTTTGTAGTTTATTTTCCTGTATAGTATTTTCATCTATTTCTGGAGTAATATTATCAACCTCATCTATATCAAAATCATCATCAAAGCCTACTTTTTGTGTATCTTCAAATATCTCCTCTTGTTGAGCTTTTGAACTTTTTCCACCATTTTCTTTATAACTATCATCTGGTCTTATCTTTCCACCATCATACATCTCATTTTTTACTTCAAATTTTTCCATTCTCCTACGCATTTTCATCACCTCATTTTAAATACAATAAATAACGCACAAAAGTCTATACCTTACATACAATTTTGTATGCAAAGCATAGGTCAAATGTTTTTGCCCTTGAAATATGTTATTTAGAAGGTTTCACCCCCTCCATTTACAGTTTTTACCATTTCAATCATTTAGTATTTCTCCTTTTTTTGGTATTAGTTTACACCAAGCATTAAATATTTTCAATACCACTTTAAATATTTTTCAACTACTAAATATTTAAGTCTTGTTTTTTAATTAGTTCAAATACACTAATGCCACTACTTGCAATTTTCTAGCATACTAAAGTCCAACAAAGATATATGTTTTAAACCTAAATAAAGATCCCGTTAACTTAACTGTGTCATTTTCATTTGATATAAAATAATACCCGAATAAATA
>CAYZTN010000077.1:0-2653 GCA_964481385.1 uncultured Clostridium sp.
CTGTATTTAAAAAGCTTGTTACAGATATCACCTATATACATGTTAAAAACGAAGGATGGACCTATCTAGCGTCTGTAATGGACCTATATGACCGAAAAATAATAGGCTGGTCATATGGTAGAAATATCACTGCTGAACTTGCTACTCAAGCAGTTAAAAATGCATGTCTAAATATCAAAAATACAAAAGGAATTATCCTTCACAGCGATTTAGGCAGCCAGTATACAAGCGATGAGTTCGAGAGTTATCTCAAAAGCCAAGGAATACTGCATTCATTTAGTAGAAAGGGTAATCCCTACGATAATGCTTGTATTGAATCCTTCCATTCTATTCTTAAAAAAGAGGAAGTTTATACCACTACTTACCACACTTTTGAGGAGGCTAAATTAGCTCTCTTTGAATATATTGAGTCTTTCTATAATCGTAAAAGGCGCCATAGTGCTCTTGGTTTCAGGACTCCTCAACAGATTGAAGATGACGCTCTTTCTGCCTAAAATACATCCATATATCTTTACTACCATGCTAGACTATCTCTGTTCGACTTTTTCTGTCCAATCTATTGACGTTAGTCCATTATAGGATTACAGGAGCTACAAGATTTTTCAAATACAAGTGTATGCGATTATTCTAAGTTTTGTGGTGAAATATTGGATTACGCATAATAATATATTAAATGTGAATTTTAGCATATCAGTAGGAAGTATTTAAAAAAATTAATAGAGTATATAATAAGCTAAGGCATCCCAAGGACTGTACTTTTCAATAGATTCTTGGGATGCTTTTTTTGAACAAAAAAAGCATTGACATCACCATTTTATGATGATATAATCACACTTAATGAAGGAGGTGAGAAAATGTCGCCTAAAGGGAGTATAAATACAGAGAGAGTAAATGTTTTTTTCTCACCAGAAGCAGTAAAAAAATTAAAAGAATTAGCTGATGAGAAAGGTACAACATTAAGCGGAATTATTAGGATGATAACTCTTGAGTATTTAGCAAAAAAATAAGAGAAACGGTGTCCGTTAAAACAAACCGTTCTCTTAACTCCCGACCATTGAGAAAACAATCGGAGCATAAATATTCTATCATGTGCTTTGATTGTTTTCAAGTTTAGTGTATTTATTAAAAAACAGAAAGAATTTTTTAAAGTGCGTGAAAGTATAAACGAAAAATTAGATACCAAGAGAGTTGCAGACAACATTTTACAAGAAATACTTGAGGGTATAAGTTGTGTTGTGTGTACAAGTACGAGACAGGCAAAATTAAGAAAACATATGTATAAATTACAAGATGAATTTATTAGTAATTTATCAGATAAACAAAAGAAAGAATATAATTTACTAGTTGATATGAGAGCGGACAGTAAGTCATCAGACCAAATATTTAGTATACTTTACGGAATGAAAGTACAGAAAGTATTTGATTATATTGTGGAGAATCCATGGGAAGTTACAAACTATTATGAGAACAAAGGAATACCAGTGGAAGGAAGATATAAATTTGATTAGAAGATACAGCGGAGCTTTATGTGCTCCGTTACTTTAAATTAAAACCCTACCCTATAAAAAATAAAATGTGTTTTGAGAAATTTAGAGACGAAATAAACGTAGTTTTATCTTGAACAGATGTAGAATTTAAAAACATTATAAATTTCTAAAAGACTTCTAATTTTTAAGTTTTTCGGAGAAATTTTTCCTTATAAAAAATGTATAAAGGTACTAAAGTGCATAAATAATTGTAAAAACATAGTACACCCTAATTTTACGAGAAAAAAGTCGAAAATATGTAAAATTAGAGTTTGATATTTGCAGTTTTTATATTTTGTAAAGCATAGTATAGAGATTGTTTTTACAACTTAGAAAGGATTTTAAAACATGAGGATAGCGTACGTAAGAGTAAGTTCTATAGAACAGAACGAAGCCAGACAAGTAGAAGCGTTAAAGGTACATGAAATTGATAAATGGTTTATAGAGAAAGTATCGGCAAAGGATACGCAAAGACCTAAGTTAAAAGAATTATTAGAGTTTATGCGTGATGGAGATGTAGTATATATTCATGACTTTAGTAGATTGGCAAGGAGCACAGCAGACTTATTAAATCTTGTAGAATTATTTAAATTCAAAAAAGTTACATTAGTATCAAATAAAGAAAATATTGATACATCAACTCCATCAGGTAAGTTAATGTTGACGATGATAGGGGCAATTAACGAATTTGAAAGAGCAAATTTACTAGAAAGACAAAAGGAAGGGATTGTGATTGCCAAAAGAGAAGGCAAGTTTAAAGGTGGAACGAAAAAACAAGTAAAAAATTTTGGATTTTATTATAAGCAATATCAAAATAGGGAGTTAAATAAGACAGAACTTGCTAAAAAACTTAAAATAAGCAGACCCACGTTAGATAGAATGATAAAAGATTTTAGGAGTATGGTATAAGACTTATTCCAAAATCACAGCAGTAGGGGATAATTTACATTTTTATTCTATTTGGTTAGCGTTTAAAACAATGAAGTTGCTTGATTATAAAATGCAAGTTAGAAATTTTTATATAATGATTATTTGAATTATTTGTTAAAATATGGTAAAAAAATAAAAGCATTTTTGTAATGGTATGTCCCCTATTTATTATATTCAAAAATAGAAATATCTCACTT
>CAYZTN010000078.1:0-2528 GCA_964481385.1 uncultured Clostridium sp.
CCAAAACTATGACGTTCATTAGGATTAACTATTGTTCTATTTAAGAAATCAACAGGATTTCCTATTTTTTCGGTATAATCAACACTATATGCAAATACACCCATTACCCCTTTTGGATTTGAACCATACATTTCATTATACTCTCTTGCCCCCTTTCTAGTATTAGAGTTAATAGATGCGAACGCTCTAATAATAGTTTCTCTTAATTCTACAGGTTCAATCTCAGATAATGGTTTATTTTCATTAGCTTTAACAAATTTAATATATTCTGAATCACTCATGCCAGTAGCTTTTTTGATTAAATCAGAAACATAGAGTCTATCAGATTCTCTTTCCCCACCAAAAATATAATCTTTTTTGAAATCAGCAATGTTTTTTCCACAACCTGAACCAGAATCTGTATTACCACCACCATGTACATATTTTGTATCAAAGTCTAATAAAACACCCTGTGCTCTAAAGAATCTATATTTACTTTCGGGTCTTTCTGCATAGCTTATTGATAACAAAACATCAGAATCGACTAAACCGAATGCATCGAATTTCGCTAATTGGTTTTCATAATCCAACCCATGGGCAAAGAATTTAATATTGCCTGTATTAACATTTTCACTCAATTTTGCATCACCATAGTTGATACCTTTTTGAGCCTCAATTCCTCGAGAAATAGAACCTTTAGGGAAACCAATAGCTTCCCAATCTTCAACTTCATTGTATTTTATAATTATTAAACCATCTTTATCTTTATAAACACCTTTAATATTTGTACTACCATCAGGTCTGACCACTGTAATTGCTTCAGCTATTCTACTTGCAGTTGGAATTTTTGTTACAGGAAGTAATGGCTGAGATTTTTGCAATTCTTGAATATAATTTTGAATTCTTTGTGCATAAACATCAGCTGATTCTCCGTAGCTTCTAACAGTACCGTCAAAAGCTTTTCTTCCACTACCAATAGTTGTATCATGGAAAGTATCATTTGCTTTTACAGCTCTTAAGTCAGCATGAGAAAACATTAGTGCCATATTGAATAGATTATCGTTTTGTAAATCATAAGCTACTGACTGTAATCGTTTTGTTAATTCCTCCTCTGATTTAGATGTATTAACATATTCTAACCATTCGTGATGTTTTACGAGAGTATAAAGTTTAATTTCTTCTTCTCTTGATAAATTGAATTTTTTAGCAATAAAGAATGTATCAAACGAACTTTCATTTGCGTGAGTCTTATCAATACTTCCTTCACATTTAGTAATATCGTGTAGCATAGAAGCTAACATCATAACTTTTTGGTCAGATTCGTTTAACTCTTTGAATTTAGGATCTTGAGATATTTTTTGCATTACTTTTAAAGAATGCTGTAGTACATCAAAATCGTGAGTTGAGTGTTGAGATTTACCAATTTGAGCCCTTAGTTCTGGCAAAACATCAACAACATCATTTAATAATTGTTCAATTTGAGGATTATTACATTTAATAGGATTTTTCTCTGAAAATTTAATAACTTCAGGTCTTAATAGTTCGACAATTTCTTTAGTTTTAGGGTCTGTAATTTGTGCTAATTTTTTGCCATTGTTAAGGTTTACAGGATATCCTGTGATAGAAAATCCTGTTTGATTACCTTTATTGTGGTGCAACTCAAAACAAAAATAGTCATATACTTTTTGTCTTTCCTTTGTAGGTAAATCTTTTACTATTTTTAAAACATTTCTTATAATATCATCTTTAGAATATTCTTGAGTAATTCTTAAACCTGCAAAATCAGTATCAGAAATTTTTGCTAAGCTTCCTGATAAATCGTTTAAAGATTGATTAAATCTTTTTGTTTGTGCTGAAGTTAAAGTATTGGTCTCAATACCTAATGAACGAACGATTGATGGAAGTAAAGAACAATATGCCTCCCTATCCGTTGGTAACATAGGAAACATTTTTTGCATTTCAGGGCTAATATTAAACAAACCTTCATTACATGCAACTAAAGACCTTAATACTCCTTTTTTACCCTCAATAGGTATTTCATTGATATTTGTTTTACCATACGAATCTGCAACCTGACAAGCTATTACTAAGTCGCTATTGTTTAACTTTGCAACATTACTTTTCCCCGCTATTCTGGTTAGTTTTTGAAACTGTCTTGGAGTAATTTTGCCATAATTTTCAACTAAAAATGCAATTTTATCAGCAGGAAGTTCCATTTTTGAATATTCTTGACAAAGTTTTAGCGCATAGTCTTTGTTAGAGGCATTGTCATTTATTGCAATTAATATTTTAGATATTTGTTCTTTAGGGAAGCCATCTAAACTTGAAAGAGTTTTATAAACTTCTTTTTTGGCATCAATGTTCATATTATTCATTCGGTTAGTAATGCCAACGAGGTCTTCCTTTGGAATATTAGAATCAGCATAAAGCATTTTGGCGAATTTAAAAATAGTTATTTCAATAATATTACTTAGTAAGTCTGCAACATGAGTTATTGGAAAATCTTTATTAGAAATTAATTCTATGCAAAATTTTTGATTATTAATACC
>CAYZTN010000079.1:0-2519 GCA_964481385.1 uncultured Clostridium sp.
TATTAATATTTTTACATTATTTTTCATTTTGCTATTGACATATTACCAATTGTCTATTTGCTTATTCCTGTAAATGATAGCATAAGTCCGCCTGTTGTATTTCCACCATTGTCTTCTACACCATACTCTCCAAATGTAAATATTGTAATAAATGGAACTCCTGCTGTTTCTTTTTTAAGTTTTTCAACAACTTCGTCAATTCTATCTCCTATTCCTAGTCTTCTACCACCACAGTGTACTAGTAAATATGCTCCTGCGTCTTTTGTCATTTTGTCTTTTAATACTTTCATTGTATCTTCAGTAGAGTTTATAAGCTCATCTACTGTTGCTTCCATTTGAATTACAGCAGTATTTGTTGCCATATTTGCCCCTATATTCATTGAATTATCTTCGTTTGCAAACATTGGGTGTCTTATTGCTACTAAGTCTCCTAGTCTATCTTTTACCCCTAATGGTGCAAGTATTGTTTCAACTAGCAAGTTTCCACCTTCTAATGCTTTTTGGTCTTTGCCTGTCCAAGCAGCATATTTTTCTACTGCTGGTACTCCATCTATTTCTACTAGAGTTCTTTTTCCGTTTAATTTAGTAATAATTCCAGCATTAGCTGTTTCATGATATGCACCTGTAAATACGTTTTTAATTTCGTTATCTGTGTAAATAAATGCTACTGCTACACCGTCTGCAAACATTTTGTCATTTGTATAAATGCTCCATTTGCCTTCTACTGTGTTATCTGCAGCACTTCCACCAAATACTGGTACCATTCCAATTACTTCTTCAATACCTTTAATGTACTCTTCTTCTTCTGCAGGTGATGCTACCATATAAAAATATGATGGTGCATCTTTTCTTGCTGCGTTTTGCATTGCTTCTAATGCTACTTTTTTACCAGTTGCTCTAGGGCACTCTCCACGTGGAGAACTTGCAACTCCTACTGTAAGGTCTGTATCTGCCCAAGTCATTACTCCTGTAAAGCCATGGTCTGAAGATATAAAGCCCTCTTCTGTGATAATTCCTGCACTTGATGTACATCCTATAATTGGAGTACCACCTAGCTCTTCTTTTACTCCTTCGATTACTTTTGGTACATCTGAGTCTACTGATGTGTAAACAAATGCAACCTTAGGTTTTACTAAGCCGTCTACTGCTTTAATTGCAGCTTCCTTCCCTTGTTTATAACTATCTACGTTTATGCTACTTCCTACTTTTGATTTTAACATAATAAGATACCTCCTTTGTTCTTACTTATACGTGAATTATATCAATAAAAAAATATATTTACAATATCTTTTTGATATTTTATTTTTTAGACAAAATTTCACATAATTTGGAATAGTTGTGTTAAGTTGATATTTGAATTTAAGTTGCATTTCACACAATACCTATGCTATAATACTATTGCAGTTTAAATATTCAAAGAACAATGTTCTCTATTATTAGGATATGTAATAATCATTACATTTAAAAATCTAAAAGATATTTTGTGGAGGTGTTCTTATGAATAATAAAATTTATGAATATTTAAATTGTAGTAAACCTAGAAGTTTTAATGAAACACTTTTTTCTTTTATAGATAAAAGTGGGCTTAAAGATTCTGAAGTTTACAAATGCGTGGATATTGATCGTAAACTATTTTCTAAAATACGATGTAACTCTGATTACATTCCTAAAAGGAACGTAATTATTAAATTATGCTTGGCACTTAAGCAAAGTAAACTTGAGTTTAACACATTATTAAATTCTGCAGGTTACTCTTTAAGCCAAAGCAAATTTGACATGATTATTTCCTATTGCCTAGATAATAGCATTTATGATTTAAGTATCATAAACGATTACTTATTTACGCACTGCGGCGCTACTTTGTAGCGTTATTTTTTTGTCGCTTTTTGGGCGACCTTTTTAGTTTATTTTAGTTATATAATTTAATAAATTCAAGGAGGAAACGAAAATGAAAATAAATCTATCTAGTTTAATGTGTTTAGTTAATGAAAAGGAAAAGAAATACTCAACTTGCCTTTACTCATTAAAACAGCATGTTTTTAACTCGTCTATTCAAGAATTAAATGGCACTACTAATATAATTGAGGATAATAAAAAGGACTTTGAAGAAGAAATGCTAGAGGTAGAACAGTTAGCAAGTGAGATTTGTGTATTAAAAGCTACTCTTTATGAGAAAAACAACTCTTTCAAGCTTTCAGACGGAAGAAGTATTCAAGCTGCAATAGTAGAAAATACTAATTTAAGGAAGCTAAGAGACTGTCTAAAGTCACTGTTAAACTACCGCAATTCAAAGCAAAGAGTAACCGAGGTAAACAATTCATATTTTCAAATTCAAGAGATAAACTATAACGCTGAAGAAGTAAAAGCTCGTATTCAAGAGCTGGATACTAAAATTCAAAATACCGACTTTGAGATTTCAAAATTAAATAGTATTGAGTTTGAAATGGAATTGTAGCCATATGTGGTGATAATGCTAAAATAAAAATGTAGGAAATGACTAAAATAAAAATGTCATAAAA